>JASHTC010000059.1 GCA_030040755.1 Thermoplasmata archaeon
ACCACGGTGACCCGTTCCGCCCCGGCGCCCACCAGGCTCTCCACGACCAGGTGGGCGACCGGCTTGAGCACGAGCTCCCCGGCGCTCCCCCGGTCGTACAGCGGCAGGAACTCCTTGCGGAGCCCCCGGCTCCACGGGAGCATCCGGGTCCCTTCGCCCGCGAGGGTCACGACCGCTTGCATCGCGGAGCGGTCCTCAGGCGACCGAGTTGGCCGACGACGGACCGGTCGGTTCGGCGGGGGCCGGGGCGGGGGCCGCGCCGGCGGCGTTGCGGGCGCCGAGCAGCGGGCGGCTGTCCGGCAAGCGCCAGTTCACGGTCGGCGCCAGCACGTACTGGCGGGCGGCCAGTCGCCGCCGGTAGCGGATCAGGTCGTGGAAGATCTCGCGGATCACATCGTCCAGCTCGCGGGTACGTTGGTATCCGAGCCGGGGCAGGTGCTCGTGGATCGGGTTGTAGTAGTGCTGCTCGGCCTCGACCCGGGGGTCGGGCGGGTGGTCGATGGTCGGGTGCAGGCCGAGGTCGGCCGCGACCCGCGCGACCCGCTCGGCCAGCTCGTTCACCGAGTAGGCCGCGTCGAACTGGTTGAAGACGCGGTACTCGCCCGGCTGCGCGGGGTGCTCGACCGCGAGGCGGAGGGACTGCATCGAATCCTCGAGCGCGATGAACCCGCGCTTCTGCTCCCCCTTCCCGTACGGCGTGAGGGGGAGGCCGAGGACCGCCTGGGCGATGAACCGATTGAGGGCGGTGCCCCACGTCTCGTCAAAGTCGAACCGGGTCAGCAGGCGGTCGTCCGTGATCTCCGGGGTCCGGATGCCGTAGATGACCCCTTGCATGACGTCGGTCGCGCGGAGACGGAAGATCTTGGAGGCGAACATCACGTCCCCCGAGTCGAAGACCTTGCTCCAATGGTACCACGAGCCCGCCTGGCGGGGGAACGGAAGCGTGTCCTTGCGTCCCCGGAACTCGGTCTCGAAGAACCCCTCGGGGATGTCGGTGTTGGGCGTCCCGTACTCCCCCATCGTGCCCATCTTGACGAGGTGCGCCTCGGGCACGACCTCCTTCATGGCGAAGAGGAGGTGCAGCGTGCCCGTGAGGTTCTCCACCTGGGTCGCGACGGCGTGGTGGACGTCGATCATGGAGTAGGGGGCCGAGCGCTGCTCCGCCAGGTGGACGATCGACTCGGGCCGCTCGGTCTCGAGGACGTGCCGGACGAGCGCCCAGTCGGAGAGGTCGCCCCGGTAGAACCGGATCTCCTTGCCGAGCACCTCCTGGACGGCGGCGAGCCGGCGCGGGAGCGGCGGGATGGGGGTCGCGGACCAGCTGCCGACCTCCTTCACCCGCTTGCGGGTGACCAGGCTGTCGACGCCCGCGACGTCGTGCCCCCGCGCCAGGAGGTGCAGGGCGAGCGGCCATCCCGAGTACCCGTCGATTCCGGTGATCAGGACCTTCATCCGAGACGAACCCACGCGCTATTCGGCGTCCGGTTTCAAAAAGGTATGGGGAGGGCGCGCCAGGACCTCGCACGGCCACGAACCAAAGCAGAATAAGGTCGAGGGCTCTCGAGCGGGGTTGGGGCGAGCCGACTCGGGTCCGATGGAGACGGTACCGGTCACGATCGTCGATACGCGCGACGAGCCGCTGCAGGGGGCGATGATGGTCGTGGGGTTCCCCACCCATGGGCTCGTCGGCTCCGTCGCCGCCTCCTACCTGGTGCACGCGCTCGACATGCAACCGATCGCCTACATGATCAGCGAGGAGTTCCCGCCCACGGTCGTGATGGAGGAGGGGATCGTCAGCGCCCCCGTCCGTCTCTACGCGAGCAAGCTGGTCTGCGGGGTCGACCGTTCCTGCGACCAGCTGGTGGTGGTGATCGCCGACATCCAGCCCCCCGTCGAGATGCTGAACGCGCTCGGCCGCGTGCTGCTCAACTGGGCGGAGGCGAAGGGCGTGCATCTCGTGGTCGCCATCGAGGGCCAGCCGATCGAGACGGAGGTCGGGGCCGATGCCCGGATCGTGGCGATGGCCAACCGGGCCGCGGCCCCGCTCCTCGAGAAGTACAAGTTCGCCGCCGCGAACGGGGTCGTGACCGGGCTCGCGGGCGGCCTCCTGCTGGGGGCGATCAACCGGACGACCCCGGTGCTCTGCCTGGTCGCCCAGGCCCACAAGGACTATCCGGACGCTCGGGCCGCCGCCAAGGTGATCGAGACGGTCAACCCGCTCGTCCCCCTGATCGCGCTCGATACGAAACCGCTCCGCGAGAAGGCCCGCCAGATCGAGAGCGAGGTACGCAAGACCCTCCGGCAGACGAAGGAATCGATGGCCAACATGCGCGAGACCTCGCCGGAGGGGGCGGGTGAGATGTATCGCTGACACGTCGCCCGGGCCCCGGATGAGCCCGATCCCCGACGAGCGCCCCGCCGTCACGCTGCGGGGGTTCCGCCCGTCGGACGTCCCGTTCGTCTCGTCGATCGTCGCCGACGCGCTGCACGAGCACTACGACCCGAGCCTCTACCTCTCGCTCAGCTCGGAGTGGCCCGAGGGGTTCCTCATCGCGGCCGACTCGCACGACGTGCCGGTCGCCTTCCTCCTGGGGGTCTCCCAGGTGGAGCGGGAGGCCCGGATCCTGATGTTCGCGGTGGACCGCTACCGACGAGCCCAGGGCATCGGACGCCTCCTGATGACGACGTTCTTCGAGCGATGCCGGGACCGAGGGTACGCCCGGGTCACCCTCGAGGTCCGGGTCTCGAACGCGACGGCGATCCGTTTCTACACCCGGTTCGACTACTCGGTCGTGGACCTGCTGCGGAACTACTACTCCGACGGCGAGAACGGCTATCAGATGGCCCGACCGCTCCCGTAGAGATACGGCCCAGACGTGGGGACGCCGCCTACGGATACGGAGAGCGGACCAGTCGTCGAGCTTCGCGTCCCATCCGCGGGTCGGCTCCACCGGCCGTCCCCCACGGAGCGAACCATGCCCGTGCGTGGGGAAGGAGAACCTCACGACCCCTCAGCCACGGATCGTCGCCGGCCCGGAAGGGCCTTCGGTCGCGGGGGGAGGGCGGAAGCCGGGGGGTACGGAGCGTCGGCGCTCGGAGGAGCGGGACCCGGCGCTCGGTCGGCGGGGCCCCGGGGGGCGCGTTTGACAAGCGCTAAGACCTCTGCGTCGGATGGACGGCCCATGCCTACGGCATGGCCCACCGCGGCCGACCTGATGAACCCCCGCCCGGTCACCCTTCCGTTCGACGCCCCGATCTCCGAAGCCCTCGGGATCATGCGGTCGAAGGGGTACCACGAGGTCCCGGTACTGCAACGCAAGCGCCTCGCCGGGATGATCACCTTCGAGTCGCTCGCCCGCCGGGTGAGCCGGGCCACCGCCACGAAGGTCGGGAGCCTGCTCACCATGGCCCCGCTCATCACGCCGCGGCTCATCCTCCCCGAGGTCGCCGAGCTGCTGCTCGGGAGCGGGCTCCGGGGCGGGCCCGTGGTCGGTCCGAAGGGCGACCTCCTGGGGGTCATCAGCCGGACGAATCTGGTCGCTGCGCTCGCCGACCATCCGGGGTTTCCTCACGAACGGGTCGCACGCATCGGTAGCCCCGCCACCGTGGTCATCCGGGAGGACGACACGGTCCGCCACCTCCAATCCCAGGTCCGCCTTCTCGAGGAGCATCCGCTACCGGTCGTCGACCGGAAGGGACACCTGGTCGGCGCGGTCGGCGTCGCGGACCTCGCGTCGGTGCTCTGGCGGCCGGACACCGGCGGCAAGCGGGACCTGCCCCAACGGACCCGCGCCCTCGACGTCCGGGTGGCGTCGTTCATGCGCTCGCCCGCGATCACCGTCGACGCCGACGGCCACTCGGGGGAAGCGGCGCGGAAGATGACCGCGGCGAACGTGTCGAGCGTCTTCGTGGTGGAAGATGGCCATCCCACCCGCGTCGTCGCCCAAGCCGACCTCCTTGGCCTGGTCGTCGGCGCCGCTCGCACCGCCCGGGGTCCGGGTCGGATCGAGGACTGCTATGTCGAGGTCACCGGGCTGCGCGGGTCGAGCGACCCGGCCCTGCTGGCCGACATCGACCATCTCGTGGCCCAGGGGTTGAAGCGGATCGCTCGCCACGTGCACCCCTCCCTCTTCAGCCTCCACCTGAGCCCCCACTCGACCCACCGGACCGCCGACATCACCGCCGAGGGCCGCCTGCATACGGACGCCGGGATCTTCTACGCCACCCAGACCGGCTGGAATCTCATGGCGGGGGTGTCGGGCATCATGGAAGAGCTGACCGCCCAGGTGCAGCGCGACCAGGAGAGCCGCCGCGGGCGGACCCGCGGCGGGCGCCGCGCGCCCGGGGACGAGACGGTCGAGGACGCGGACCTGGAGGAACGGATCCGTGCGACGACCGGGGACGAGGAGTAGGAGGCGCCGATGATTCCGGGCGGGCCCAGGAGCCAGCGCCAGATGGAGCTCATGATGCGGCGCATGGGGATGAAGACCGAGACGGTCGACGGCGTTGAGGAGGTCGTCGTGCGCACCAAGACCAAAGAGCACGTGTTCACGGCCCCCGAGGTGACGATCCTGACCGTCCAGGGGATCCGAACCTACCAGGTCGTCGGGACCCCGGAGATCCGACCTCGCTCGGCCGGAGGCGGGTCGGGGAGCTCCGCGGTCGGGGCTCCGGCGGTCCCGGTGGGGCCCCCGGAAGAGGATATCCAGCTCGTGATGGACCAGGCCCAGGTCTCGCGGGAGGAGGCCGTGGAGGCCCTGTTCCGGGCGAACGGCGCGCCCGCCGAGGCGATCATGCAGCTGATGACGCGCAGCCGATAGCGATCCGGTCCACCGCCATGGCCCTTCCACCGCCGGAAGGTTTCCCGCCCGCCCCGCGACCGGACGAGCGGATCGTGAGGGAGTGCATCGAGGGGTACCTCTTCGCCCGGGCGCCGTTCTCCCTGCTGATCTTCCGCCGCGTTCCCGCGCGCGGCTCGATCTGGGTCCCCATCCAAGGCAAGGTCGACCCGACGGACGCGAGCCTCGAGGCCGCCCTGCAGCGGGAGCTGAGAGAAGAGACCGGGCTCGAGCGGCCCCTCTCGGTGCTCCCGCTCGACTGGCGCGTGCCGTTCCGTACGGAGAACGGGGAGGTCTGGCGACTCCATGCCTACGGGGTGGAGGTCCCGAGGTCGTTCCAGCCGCGTCTGAACGACGAGAACGAGCGGTTCGAGTGGGTCGACCCGGCCGAGGCCGAGCGTCGCCTCTACTTCACGGACAACCGGCAGGCGGTCGCCCGGCTCCGGGCCCGGCTGGCTCGCCACGCCGTCGAGGAGTAGTCGAGCCGGACCCCGGGTCGACCCCGACCCGCCCTCGCCTAGGGGGGTTGCCCCGGACCCGGAACACCGGCTCCCGGAGGCGGCGGTGGAGGGGGAGGTGGCTGCTCCTTCTTGCGCCGGCGGTACCAGACGAACACCAGGACCAGGACGAGGATGGCCACGAGGATCGCCAGGAGCCACCAGAGGGACGAGAGGGACCCCAACAGGCCGCTGCTCGAGCTGGAGCTGACGGCCGTGAACGGCACCGCCACGTCCCTGGCGACGGTGGAGACCGTGAAGCTCCCGGGCGAGGTCGTCGTCCAGTTCTTCCAGTTGGTCGCCGCCCCGTAGTTGTAGCTCCCCGAGGGCAGCGTGATCGTCAACGCGGTCCCGCTGGCGCCCGAGACCGTGACCGACAGTCCCGTCTCGCCGGTGACGTTGATGTACCAGGTCGCCCCGCTCGGGAGCCCCGTCTCGGTGAACGTCACCACGTAGCCGGTGGCGGTGAACGGCACCGACACGGGCACCGGGGCATCGCTCACGGTGAAGCCTCCGGACCGCGGGGTGGTCCACCCCCGGTCGCTGGTGGCGGCGGTGTAAGTGTAGCTTGCCGGAGGCAGGTCGATGACGATCGTCGTGCCCGTCGCACCGGAGACCGTCGCCGACAGCCCCAGCTGGCCGGTGATGTTGATGTACCAGGTCGCCCCGCTCGGGAGCCCCGTCTCGGTGAACGTCACCGCATAGGTGACGGTTGCGAAGGCAATCGACACCGCCTCCGGACCTCCCGAGACGTTGACCGTGCCGGACGAGGGCGTCGGGGAGTAATCGGAGACGCTGCCGACCTCGAACGGGTACGAACCGTTCGCCTCGGTGAAGTTGAGGTAGGTCGCGTTCGTCGTGGGGCTGTAGTAGTTGAGGGTCACGGACCAGTTCGTCAGGGCGGGCAGGCCGGTCTCCGTGAAGTTAACCGAGTACGTGGGGATGGTCGGCGATACGAAGAGGATCGCCACCGAGACGCTCATCCCGTCGACCGTGATCATCCCGGAGGCAGGGGTCGGCACGAAGGAGGAGTAATCCGGGACCGAGTAGCTGTAGGAGCCGTTCGTCACCCCGCCCACGATCTGGTTCGTGTACGAGTAGTAGGTGTTGCTCCCGAGGTAGACGTACCACAGGGACCCGCTCACCAGTCCGGTCTCCGTGAAGGTGACGGTGAAGGCCTGGCTGTAGTTCACGTCGACGGTCTCGGCCGCTCCGTAGACGCCGAAGTACACGGTGGTCGAGTTGGCGATGTACCCGGGCACGGTGTTCGGGAACAGGTAGTTCGAGTCCGCGGACGCGTTAGGCAGGTCCAGCGTATACGACGGGTCGCTGGTCGAGTTGTCGAACTGGCCCCAGTTCGTGTAGGTGTCCGCGCCCCAGGTCGTGCCGGTCGGCAGACCCTGTTCCTGGATGGTCACGGGGAAGAGGGGGGGAGGGACGAAGTTGATGACCTGGGGGACCGCCTCCCCG
>JASHTC010000060.1 GCA_030040755.1 Thermoplasmata archaeon
CGTCCCGCTCGTTCTAGCGTTCGTCCTCGGCAACGGCCAAGTGTACGTCGCGTTCCCCCGGTGGTTCATTTACGGATCGCCATTCAATGACCTCACCTCGCTCCTCTACCAGGGGTTCTCGGGGAGCTCGGCGACCGTGGAGCTCGGGACGGCGGCCGTGTCCCTCGGCTGGGTGCCACTCCTCTTCGGGATCCTCGTCTGGACGGCGGCCCTGGTCGGCTGCACCTTGGTGCTCCTTGGGCGGATTCGCTCGCGCAACCTCGAGGAACGGCGCCAGATCTGAGCCGGGGCCGAAGCGCGAGCCACACCGGCGCCTCCCGATCACCCGGGCACGGACGTCGGCCTCAAGATGCTGAGGCTCCTCCCCCCGGACCCTGCCGGAGCGGGCCGACGATGACAAGGGAGAAGGACGAGTCGCGGGAGTCGGCCGACGGGGGCGCGCTTCGGAAGGCGCTGGTGGAGCTCAAGGCCCGGGTGGACTCCTTGCGCGAGATCGAGCGCCGCCTGAGAACTTCCGGGGCGCGTTTCCAGGCCACGTTGCATCAGCGGGATGTTTACTTTCGTCGCGTCCAAGGCCGGCTCAAGTTGCGAATCCAACGACCCGGCAGAGACCAACTGGTCTGGTACGACCGCCCCGACGTGGCCGATACTAAGGAGAGCCGCATCGTCCTCACCGCCCTCCCGTCCCACCACGGACTTGAGCCGGTACTCGGCGCGGCCTTGGGGGTGCGGGTCTTCGTATCGAAGGTACGGCGCGTGTTCGAATGGCGCGGGACCCGGGTTCATCTGGACGAGGTCGAGGGGCTCGGGGCGTTCCTCGAGTTCGAGCGGACCATCGATCGCGACACACCCTCCGAGTTCGCACACTCCGAGCTTCGGGCCATGCTCGGCGAGCTCAGGATCTCCTCGGATTCCCTCCAGACCGGGTCCTACTCGGACCTGCTGCTGGCGGCGGGTCCGCCGCAATCGGGTCGGACCAACTAGGCCTTCGGGGAGCACCCGACATCCGGCGACGCGTTCGGCCCGTTCGAGAGCGCGCCCGGTCCGGCCGACCTGACCCTGACACTCCGCGGCCCGAGTACTCCGCTGTCGCTAGTTCGAATCCCGGCGGCCCCGCCTCACCAGAGGACGCGCCACGTTCGGCCGGGTGGTTCCGCTCGCCCGCCCCGTGGCAAGTACGTCGGCCACCCCCTCCGGGATGAAGTGCGCGCCCCGGTCGGGTCACCGACCGTTTGCGCGGGACATCTCAGAGATTCACCGCAGGTCCGCGGGGACCTCACGGACGGCCCGTTCGAGCTTGGCCAGGCAGTTCTCCCAGCCCGGGACGAGCCGCGGGAGGATATGGGGAGCCCCTCGGCGGAGCTCCGCCAACCTCTCGTGGAGGACGGTGACCTGCGTCTCGCCGTCGCCCCACGCGCGGAGCCCGACCGTCACGAGGGTATCGAAATACTCCCCCTTCTCCGGTTCCGTTCCGACGAACGCCCAGTGATAGACGAGTTCCCGCGGGGGGTCGATCTTGACGTAGCGCCCTTCGAACTTTCCGGTGCTCTGGCCGTGGCGCGAATGCCACACCTCGATGCGTCCATCGACTCGAGCGTCCACGCGGATCCGGTCGAGGTCTAGCTCGTCGGGGGTGATCCACTGACGCATCAGGTCGGGGTCGAGAAAGGCTTGGAAGACCCGTTCGGGAGGGGCGTGCAGGATCCTCTCGATCCGGACCGCGACCTCGGACTCGTCGGGCGGGCTCATGGCTTCCTGCGCATCCTCGGCCGGGGCTCCCGTTGGAGGGCCTCGTCCATCCGACTCAGCCCCTCCTGCCAGAAGTGCTCGTAGTAGGAAAGCCATTCGGACGCCTCCCGGAGCGACCGTCCCCGGATCGAGTAGAGGTGCTGGCGGCCCGCTGCGCGGAGGGAGACCACCCCCGAGTCCCGGAGGACGCGCAGCTGCTTCGATACGGAGGGCTGGGACATGTGGGTGCGGCCGACCAGGTCGTTGACGGAGCGCTCCCCGTCCCGGAGGGCGTCGAGCAGGTGCCTCCGCGACGGTTCCGCGAGGAGCTGAAAGACGTCGGCCACCGACATCGCATGCCTAAAGGGATATATGTCGCTTTACGTATGCGATCGTGGCCGCAGGGGCCGTGGAGGTACCCGGGGGCTCCGAGTTACAGGGGGAAGGAGAAGATGCGAAAGATCACGGCGAACGTGTACATGACGTTGGACGGCCGCGGCGAATTCCCGAAGTATCCGGGGTCGGATCGGCCCTCGCCCGAAATCAACGCGCTCTTCCGCCATATGTGGTACGACCGATTCGACGATGTCACGACGGTCATCATGGGCCGACGGTCGTTCCTCGGTCACCAGCGGACGTGGAGTGAGAAGGCCCTCAAGCCGGGCGAGCCGAAGTGGCTCCTCGAGTACCGACGGTACCTCGACCGCGTGGAGAAGATCTGCCTCTCGCACCGTCTCAAGACCACGGACTGGGAGAACTCCCGGATCCTGCAGGGAGACCTCTCGCGGGTGTTGGCCAAACTGAAGCGTGAGAAGGGCGGCAACATCCTGCTCGAGGGGGGTCCGGCGGTGGTCCGCGAGTGCCTTCGCCGCGACCTCGCCGACGACTACTGGTTCTTCGTCATGCCCGTCGTGTACGGCAAGGGCCCACGATACTGGGGGCCCATGGACGCCCAGTGCACGCTCCAGCTAATGGAGACGAAGCCTGGCGAGGACAAGGAGATCCTGCTCCACTACGAAGCGGTCCGTTAGGGCAGGTCCTGGACGGAGGCGAGCCGCGTCCCGTCTCGCGGTCCGTAGGTCCGGGCCCAGATCGAGGATCGGCCGACCGCCTTCAGGACGGCTGGCCCGATCCTCCCCGATGCCAGGGGAGTCGACGTGGACCGGTCCGACGTGACCGGCGCCCGG
>JASHTC010000061.1 GCA_030040755.1 Thermoplasmata archaeon
TGGTCCGGGGGGCAATGGGCGATCCAGCAGGACTGGCTGTTCTGGCTCGCCCCAATCCTGGGCGGGGTCTTTGCCGCGCTGACGTTCCGGCTGCTCGCCTCGTCCGGCTCGTCGAGCTGATCCCCCGGCGAAGGTCCTCAGGGCCCGAGGGCCGCCCGGGCGGACGGGCTCAGCAGACGGTCGGCCCGGTCGGAGGGCGCATACCACCGCGCGTCGTGGGTCGGGGCGACGCGCGTCCACCCCACGCCGGCCTCCTGGAACTGGGGCGGCTCGGCGCCGACCTCGACGACGCTCTCGATCAGCCGGGGGGGAGGGGTGCCCCCTCTGGGGGCGATCCTCAGCTCGTCGTTGGCTTCGTCCAGCACCACCCAGGCGAGAGGAAGGACGAGATGCAGATGGACCAGCCGGGGCCGGAACTGGCTTTCGCTCTCGGTCTCCGTCCGGGAGAAAACGGCGTACGGGTCCCCCTCCCACTCGACGAGCCGGTCGAACTGGAAGGACCGTTGTCGAAACTCGAGCACGTTGACCTCCAGGTCCGCCGCGGTCAGCACGAACGCCGAAACGGGGGTCGCCACATAACGTCCGGGGCCCTCGGTTCTCCTTCGTTAGAGGGTTCGGCCGAGGATAGCCTAATAAAGTGCCTCCCCTCCCCCCGCGCGTCTCGGCATGAAACGCTCCTCACGGGTCTGGAAAAAGCGCGGGCACATGCGCTGGAAATGGCGCAAGAAGCGCATGCGCCGACGCATGCGCGCCCAGAAGATGCGGAAGCGCTGAGGCCGTCCGGTCTCGCGCGCGTGGACCGAACCGCGGGCCGTCGCTCTACCAGGCGAGGCGGTCGAGCTTCCGGGCCTCTTTGGTGCGCTTCTTCCACTCGCGGTAGTGGTCGCGGCAGAGGGGGGCGCGTCGGCCCTGGTCGGGGAGATGGTCGAACGCCTTGCGGGCCTCGGTCCGCGCCAGGTGGCGGACCGAGGGCGCACCGCAGCCGGGCACGATGCACGGCTCGGCCTCCTCCTCCGAATGGCTGGGACGGCCGGCGTCCGGGCTCATGAGCGAGACCCGGCCGGGAGGATCCCGGCGACGAGGTCGGGGATCTCGTACGGGAACCGGGCCACCTTCGCCCCCGCGGCCTCCAGCGCGGCCACCTTGGTCTTGGCGGTCCCCTTCCCGCGGGAGATGATCGCCCCGGCGTGACCCATCCGCTTGCCCTCCGGCGCGCTCCGACCGGCGATGTAGGCGACCACCGGCTTCGAGAAGTGATGGTGGATGTACTCGGCGGCGTCCTCCTCCGCGGTCCCTCCGATCTCCCCCACGAGCACGAGCAGGTCCGTGTCCGGGTCTTTCTCGAAGAGCGGGAGCGCGTCGACGAACGAGGTCCCGACCACCGGGTCCCCGCCCAGGCCGATGCACGTCGATTGACCGAGCCCGTGCTCCTTGATCCCGTTCACGATCTCGTAGGTGAGGGTGCCGCTCCGCGAGATGACCCCGACCCGGCCGGGGCGGAAGACGACGTTCGGGATGATCCCGACCTTCGCCCCGGTCGGCGAGGCGATCCCCGGGCAGTTCGGCCCGATGATCCGGGCCCCCCGGCCGCGCGCGTAGTGGTACATCACCAGCATGTCGTGGAAGGGGATGTGCTCCGTGACGATCACCGCCAGGCGGATCCCGGCGTCGACCGACTCGAGGAGCGCGTCCTTGGCGAACGGGGCCGGCACGAAGATGCACGAGGCGTTCGCCCCGGTCTTCTCCACCGCCTCCCGCACCGAATCGAACACCGGGGTCTCCTCGACCGTGGTCCCGGCTTTGCCGGGAGTGACGCCGGCCACCACCGCCGTGCCGAACGCCTTCATCTGCCGGGCGTGGACGGTCCCCTGGTGCCCCGTGATCCCCTGCACGACGACCTTGGTGTCCCGGCTGACGAGCACGCTCATCGCCGCCCTCCCGCGGCCGCGACCACGGCCTGGGCGGATTCCTTGAGCGAGGGGATCGAGGTGATGCCGGCCGCCCGGAGTATCTCGACGCCCTCGGCCTCGTTGTTGCCGCGGATCCGGGCCACCAGAGGGAACCGTTCGGCCTCCGGCACCTGCCGCATCGCCTCGACGAGTCCCCGGGCGACCGTGTCGCAGCGGGTCACCCCGCCGAAGATGTTCAGGAACACGGCCTGCGGCTGCGCCCGAGCCATGAGGAGGAACGCCTCCGTGACCTTCTTCGGGTCGTCGGTGCCGCCCAGGTCGAGGAAGACTCCCGGCCGGCCGCCGAACTCCTGCAGTACGTCGAGCGTCGCCATCGTCAACCCTGCCCCGTTCGCGATCACGCCGATGTTCCCGTCCAGCTGGACGAACGCGATGTCCTTCTCGCGCGCGACCTCCTCGAGGGGCGTCCGGTCGTCGCGGATCTCCGCATACTCCGGGTGCCGGAAGGCGGCGTCGTCCTCGATGATCACCTTGGCGTCGAGGGCCACCAGGCCGTCGCCCACGAGCGCCAGCGGGTTGATCTCCACGAGCTCGGCGTCCTCGCCGTTGAACAGCTTCCAGAGCGCCTCGAGGAGACGGTCCAGGGACTTCGCGGCTCCCCCCGAGAGCCCGAGCGCGCCGGCCGCGCGTCGCTTCTGGTACCCCGTCAGACCGGGGAACGGGTCGACCGGCTGGCGGTCGATCGCGGCGTCCTCGACCGACTCGATCTCCACCCCGCCCCGGGCGCTGACGATCAGGACCGGGAGGCGGAGGGTGCGGTCCAGCGTGAGGGAGACGTAGAGCTCCTTCGAGAGCGCGAGCTTCTCCTCGAGGAGGAGCTCCTTGACGCGCTCCCCCTTGAACTCGAGGCCCAGGATCGCTTCGGCGGCCGAGCGCGCTTCGGCCGGGGAGTTCGCGAACTTCACCGCGCCGCCCTTGCCCCGCCCCCCCGCGAGCACCTGGGCCTTGACCACGCACGGGAGCGGGACGGAGCCGTCCCGGGTGAGCGCCTCCGCCTCCTGCGGGGACCGGGCGACGCGGCCGCGGGGCAGGGGCACTCCGTACTTCCGGAACACGTCCTTCCCGCGCCACTCCGCGAGCTTGACCATCGAACTCCCCGGCGCGCGAAGCCGGCGGTCTATTAAGGACGACGCTCGGCGGGATTTTCCGGACCGCCCTCAGGGGCTTCGACGGGCGTGTTTGCGCGACGGCGCCCCGTCCGCCAACCCGCCGGCCATGAGCAGCTCCAGAAGGCGCTCGTGCTTCTGCTCGTCGAACTCCATGCTCTCCCAGAGGATGCGCATCATGCCGCCCAGCTCCGGGCCGAGCCGGATCTCGCTGGTCGCCTCCGCGTCATGCTCCCGGCGAATCAGCTGCTCGACGTCCACGCGGGTGATCCCCGTCGGCGTGCTCGACGCCACGCCTCGGTCCAGGTTGGCGGCCAGGGAGGCCACGATCTCCGCGTGGCGCAGGCTGTCGGAGGCGATCTGCCGGAAGAGGGCGCGGGTGAGCTCGTCCCGGGACCGCTGCGCCAAGCGCATGCACTCGGCGACGGCGTTCTGCTCGCCCACGATGCGGTCCCGCAGCCACCCCGG
>JASHTC010000062.1 GCA_030040755.1 Thermoplasmata archaeon
TGGAGTTCTTCCTGTTCTGGGAGCTCGTCGGCGTCTGCTCCTACTTCCTGATCGGCTTCTACTACGACAAACCGAGCGCCGCGAGCGCGGCGAAGGAGGCGTTCCTCGTCACCCGGGTCGGCGACGTGCTGTTCCTGCTCGGGATCTTCATCTACTTCTTCCACTACGCGACGACCGGGCCGGCCGGTGGATGGGCCGCGAACGGCTTCGTCTTCGCGAACGGGACGTCGCCGTTCCTGCCGGCCGCCTCGGTCGGCAGCTCGACCCTTCTCACGGTCGCCGGGCTCATGATCCTCGGCGGCGCCGCCGGCAAGAGCGCGCAGTTCCCCCTCCACGTCTGGCTGCCGGACGCGATGGAAGGCCCGACGACCGTCTCGGCCCTCATCCACGCGGCCACGATGGTCGCGGCGGGGGTCTACCTGCTGGCGGTCACGAGCGTCTTCATCGGCTTCACGCCGACGGACCAGCTCGCGATCGTCGCGGTGGGGGGGTTCACCACCTTCTTCGCGGCCACGATGGCGGTCGTCCATCCGGACATCAAACGGGTGATCGCCTACTCGACGATCAGCCAGCTGGGCTACATGGTGCTCGCCGTCGGGGCGGGCTTCGCCATGCTCGGGCTCTTCCATCTCTTCACCCACGCGTTCTTCAAGGCGCTGCTGTTCCTCTCCGCCGGCGCGGTGATTCACGCCGTCGGCACGCAGGACCTGTTCAAGATGGGCGGGCTCCGCAAGCCGATGCGGCTCACGGCCATCGCCTTCGCGATCGGTGGGCTGGCGCTCGCCGGCATCCCGCCGTTCGCCGGCTTCTGGTCGAAGGATGACATCCTCTCGGCGGTCTACTCCCAGCTCGGGACCCACCCGCTCTACTGGCCGTTCTTCCTCCTCGCGTTCGCCGCCGTGTTCCTGACGGCCTACTACATCTTCCGGGCCTGGTTCCTCGCCTTCTCGGGCGACCTCCCGCGCGACCCGACGCTCCCGCGCGCGCACGAGGCGCCGTGGGTCATGCTCGGCCCGATGCTGGCCCTCTCGGCGATGGCCGTCGTCGGGGGGCTCCTCGTCTTCGTCCCGAGCTTCCAGAGCCTGCTGCTCTACGGGAACGGGGTCGCCGGGATCCCGCCGGCCTACGGGACCACCGACCTCCTCCTCTCGGCCGCGAGCGTCGGGCTCGGGCTCGCCGGGGTCGCGGTGGCCTACCTCCTGTGGGGCCACGGGAAGGTCTACGTCCTGCCCGAGTCGAGCGCCCTCCAGCCCGTGCGCCGCCTCCTGCTGAACCGGTACTACATGAAGGTCGGCTACGACTGGGTCGGCCAGAAGGCGGTCTACGGGATCGCCCGGGGCGCGGACTTCGTCGACCGGTACGTCATCGACGGGACCGTCCACGGCCTCGAGCGCCTCTTCGGCGCGCTCTCCGACCGGCTCCGCCGGATGCAGTCCGGGCTCGTCTCCGACTACGCCGCTTACGTCATCGCCGGGCTGATCGGGGTCTTCGTCCTCCTGCTGATCGTCGCCCCGTACTTGGTCGCCTGGTTCGGAGGGACGTAGATGTTCCCCGTGCTCTCGGCCCTCCTCGCGACCCTGCTCGTCGGCACGGTGGTCACGTTCGCGGCGGGACGGCACGCCCGCTGGGCCGCGCTCGCCACCTCGGCCGCGTTCCTGGCCGAGGTCGGCTTCCTCCTGCTCGACTTCCCGGGGTGGCCGGGGTTCGTCGCCGGGGTCCCTGGCTTTTCCTACTCGGAGTCGTATGCCTGGATCCACCTCGGCTGGCTCCAGGTGAACTACACGGTCGGGGTCGACGGGATCTCGCTGGTCCTGATCTTCCTGACCGCCGTCCTGCAGCTCGCCACCGTCGTCTACTCCTGGGAGGAGCGCCAGCGTCCGGGGGCCTGGTTCGGCCTCCTGCTCCTCACCTGCCTCGGATGCGTCGGGGTCTTCGTCGCCCTGGACGTCCTCCTCTTCTTCCTCTTCTGGGAGGCGGTCCTGGTGCCGATGTTCTTCATCATCGGCTACTGGGGCGGCCCGCGCCGGCGGTACGCCGCGATCAAGTTCTTCGTCTACACCCACGTCGCCTCGATCGTCATGCTGGTGGGCCTGCTGGCCCTCGTCTTCTACTCCGGGGCGAAGAGCTTCGACTACTCGGCGGTCTACGCCGCCGCCCCCGGCCTCAGCGTCGTCACGCAGACCTTCCTGTTCCTCTCCCTCTTCTTCGGGTTCGGCGTCAAGTTCCCGGTCGTCCCGTTCCATACATGGTTACCGGACGCGCACGTCGAAGCCCCGACCGGCGGCTCGGTCCTCCTCGCCGGCCTCCTGCTCAAGCTCGGGGGGTACGGTCTCATCCGGTGGGCGGTGTTCGTGCTGCCGCTCGGGTTCAAGGAAGCCCAGCCGGTCCTCTTCGTGATCGCGTTCGCCTCGATCGCCTGGGGCTCGATCGTCTCGCTGGCGCAACGGGACCTCAAGCGGATGGTCGCGTTCTCGTCGATCAACCACATGGGCATCGTCCTCCTGGCGATCGCCCTCGGTTCCTCGCTCGGCCTGCTCGCGGCGGTCCTCCTGATGTTCGCCCACGGGGTCGTGAGCGCGCTCCTCTTCATGACCGCGGGGAGCGTCCATCACACCTACGGGACGCGGGACATCGCCTCCCTCGGCGGGATCACGCCGAGCGCCCCGACCCTGTCGACCCTGATCATGGTCGGGTCGCTCGCCTCGCTGGGCCTCCCGTGGCTGATCAGCTTCCCGGCGGAGTTCACCGCGCTCCTCGCGACGTGGGACGGCCTGGCCTACTGGGTCCTGATCCCGCTCGGGATCCTGGTCGTGACCGCGGCCTTCTACATCTGGATGATGCAGCGGGTGCTCTTCGGGCCGCCGAAAGGGATCCCCGCCGCCGTCCACGAGCTCCCGTGGTACGAGACGGCCGGCATGGGGATCCTCGTCGCCGCGACGATCCTCTTCGGGGTGCTGCCGTTCCTCTTGGTGAACCTGATCACGAGCTCGCCGATCCACGGCTTCGCGGGGGTCTGACCCCGTGGACCTCTCCGCGTTCGCCGGGCCGTTCGTCCCGGAGGTCATCCTGCTCGGCGCGACCCTCCTGATCTTCCTCCTCGACGTCCTCGGGGTCCGGCGGAACGAGTGGCTCAGCACCGTCGCGGTCACCGCCACCGTCCTGGCGTTGCTCTCGGTGCTCGGCGACCTCGGGGTCGCCCCGCTGTCGGTGCTGGCCACGATCCCCGCGGGCCAGATCGACGTCCTGCCCGCCGCGGGCTCCGCCCCGCTCTACCACATCACCTCCCTGGGCCTCATCTTCCAGGCGGTCTTCCTCCTCTCCGCGCTCTTCGTCACCCTCGCCTCCGCGAGCCGGCCCTCGGACGAGCCCGGCGCCCCGATCTTCTACGGCCTGCTCCTCCTCGCGACCCTCGGGATGCTGCTGGTCGCGGTCGCCTCCGACCTGATCTTCCTCCTGCTCGCCATCGAGGTCACGAGCATCACGACCTACCTGCTCGTCGGCTACCGTCGGCGCGAGGCCCGGTCGATGGAGGCCGCGATGAAGTTCTTCATCATCGGGGCGCTCTCCACGGTGCTGTCGTTCTTCGGCGCTTCCCTGCTGTTCGGCGCCTACGGAACGACGAACCTGTTCCTCATCCAGGCCGCCGCCGGCGTGACCGCCTACCCGGTGCTCGTCCTGCTCGGCTACGGGTTCCTGATCGCGGGCCTCGCGTTCAAGGTCACGCTCGTGCCGTTCCATGCCTGGGCGGTCGACGTCTACGACGGCGCCCCGAGCGACGTCAGCGCCTTCCTGGCGGGGGGGACGAAGAAGATCGGCCTCTTCGCCTTCTTCCTCGTCTTCCTCGGACCGGTCCTCCTCGTCAACCCGGCGGGCGCCGGGGTCTCGCCGTTCTCCGGCGGGCCCCTCGACCTCGGTCCGTTGATGTCGATCACGCTCGGGGTGCTGGCGGTCCTCACGATGACGGTCGGCAACGTGCTCGCGCTCCTCCAGAAGGAGATGAAGCGGATGCTCGCCTACTCCTCGATCAGCCAGGCCGGCTACATGCTGATCGGGATCACGATCGGCTCGGCCCCGGCGCTCACCGGCGCGACCCTGCAGATCTTCGCGCACGTGCTGATGAAGGGGGGCGCCTTCCTGGTCGTTGCCGGGGTGGGGGCGCTCGGCATCGGGCCCCTGATCGACGACTGGAAGGGCCTCGGGGTACGACGCCCGATGCTCGGGGTCGCCTTCTCCCTCATGCTGCTGTCGCTCGCCGGGGTCCCGCTGACGGTCGGGTTCGTCTCGAAGTTCATCCTCTTCTCCTCCGCGGTCGACGCCCAGAGCTGGTTCATCTGGCTCGCGGTCGCCGGCCTGTTGAACAGCGCGCTGTCGGTGTTCTACTACGCGCGGGTCCTCAAGGTGATGT
>JASHTC010000063.1 GCA_030040755.1 Thermoplasmata archaeon
TAGACCCCTTCCGCCGGGTTGGCGACCATATGCTCGGTGAACGTGGTCGTTGCCGTGGCCGTGACCACGAGGTCGACGGGGGTGTAGTCGCTCATGAGGAAGTCGAGGTAGTAGGTCCCGCCCGCGGGGAGGTAGAAGGTCGTGGTCCCGGTGTCCGAAGTGGGGACCCACTGGGCCCCGCTCTCGTTCTCGGTCCCGCCCGGGTTGACGAAGAGGAACGCGTTCGCCGGGCGCAGGTGGACGGTGTAAGCGACCGCCCCCGAACTCGCCGAGTAGTTCCAGAGGCCGCCCACGAACCCGGGCCCGGCCTGGACGAGGGCGACCGGGCTCGTCCCCCCGCTCGAGTCGACGGCGAGCCCGACGGACGTCTCGCCCGTCTCCTGGCCCGCGTTGAGGGCGGAGGGGACCTCCTGCATCTGACCGGCCGTCGCGTTCCAGTACTGGAGCGAGATGGTCGCGTCGGCGGCGGTGAATGCGGTGGTGTCCCCGTCGTCATTTCCGAGCAGGTCGATCTCCATGTCGTTGATCAGCCCGATCGGGTCGTAGCCGTAGCCGTCCGCCTGGTAATACGGGGTCGGGGCAGGGGCGGTCGGGGTCCCGACCGTCGAGTTGAAGATCAGGTAGTCGAAGGAGGCCGACTGGCGGAACGTGTCGTTCGACACGGTGTAGTTGAAGTAGAGCGCCGGACGGTCGGCGATGACCGAGGTGTTGAGGTAGAGGGTGAGCGTGAAGGGGTACCCGATCGTGATCGAGGGCCCGTACCCCTGGTAGAGGTAGGGGAAGTCGACCGTGGTCCCGTTCGGGCCGAACCCGTAGACGCTGTTCGCCGGGAACACCCCGGAGGGGCTCGAGAAGTTCCAGACCTCGTCCCCGAAGACAAGCTGCTGGGTGCTGACGGTGTAGTCCACGTAGTTCTGGCTCCAGAACTCGTCGGAGGAATTGCCGAAGACGGTGACCCCGTTCACGACCGAGTTCATCTGGATCCCGTAAGTGTCGGGACCGTCCCCGTCGACGTAGAGCGACTGGAGGTTGGTGATGTTGACCGTCCCCGCGGCGCTCGTGGTGTTGAGCTCGTACGGGACCAGGACCCCGGACTCGTTCTCGAGGCCGATGTCGGCGACTCCCAGGGGGGCGGGCGCCTGGGTGTAGGAGGGGGCAACGGGGCCGGACCGGCCGAACTCTTGCCCCGCAAAGTTCGGTAGGTTGATCCGACCGGGGGAAATCCCCTTGGCCCGGAGCCCTTCCTCGACGGCGAGCGCCTTCGCTAGCCCGGTAGGCCCGGTGGAGGACCCACCGGACGCAGAGGAGGCCGGAGGGGCGGCCGACGACGACGCGGGGTGAGCCGCGGCCGTGGCCGGTCCGGCGCCCGAAGCGAGGGAGGCCGTCAGGCCCGTCGACCCGAAGGCAACGCAAACCACCACCACGAGGGCGAGCCCGGTACGGACCGTCCTGCCACGCATGACCACTTGGGATGGCGGGGGGGAGATATCCTTTCCGGGGCCGGGGGTCGACGGGGCGCTCGGGCGCCAGGGACGGAGGTCCCCGCACCCCCTCGGGCGCCGACAGTAGGGGGTCCGACGCCGCCCGGGAGCGTGCGGGGGGGTGGGCCCCCCGACGGGGGCCGAACGGGCGGCCCGCCGGCACGAGATCCGGGAGGCGCTCGCCGCCGGTCGGGACGTAAGCCGGACCGCCGCAGCCCAACGCCTCCGCTAAGTACTGCTCCCGTATGAAAAACCGAAGCCATGACCCGACGAGCGTGCAGTCGGCATGGTGCTCCTCGGAAGTGGTCCCCGTACGCCGGGGCCCTCCTGGTGGTCGGTCTCTTCCTATTCGGTGCCGTACTTGGCGCCGTCCAGCCCCCGCGGACGGCTGTCACGGACCTTGCGGGAGCAGGGGGGGTGCCCTCCCTCGCCCGCGCCGACGGGCCGGGGACCGGACCCTCCGGGTCTCCCGGCCGAGCGGGACATCCCGGGGCCGCGTCCAGCCCGTTCTGGACCAACGTGACGACCTCGGTCGGCCCGCCGGTGCCGCCGAACTCGGCGTCGCTGATGACCTATGACGCGGCCGACAACGAGGTCGTGCTGCTGGGCGGATTCTATGTCGGCGGTATCGGCTATAGCTACACGTGGGTCTTCGCCAACGACGCGTGGACGAACATCACCGGCAGCGCCGGAAGCCCACCCCCACCGCCGGCCGACGGAACGACGGTCATGACCTACGACGCCTCGGGCGGGTACGTCCTCGCGGAGAGCAATCTGGTAGGGAGCGGCTGCAGCCGGGCGGGAGGGCTATGCAACCTGACCTGGGAGTTTAACGCCGGGGAATGGACGCTGTCCGCCGCGCAGAACCCGCCGGTCGGGTCCGACCCGGTCATGGCGTACGACCCGGCGACGGGGTACGCGGTCCTTCTCGAACAGACCACCCTTCCCCGGGTGGAAACCTGGAGCTATCAGGCCGGGCAGTGGACCCAGCTGGACCCGATCGGGACCGCGAACGGGAGCTATGTCGAGCCCCCGGTTTCTCCAGGGGCGGGGTTGGTCTACGATGCGGCGGAGGGGTATCTGCTCTACTTCGGGGGAAGCGGCTGCGGCGCGAACGGCGCCTGCAACGGGACCTGGAGCTTTTCCGACGGGAACTGGACCCAGCTTCACCCGGCCACTTCGCCTCCGGGACGGGACGGGGCCGCGCTCGTCTACGACCCCACCGATGGATACGTGCTGCTGTTCGGCGGAAGAAACGAGTCCCTCGGTCCGGAGGGGGTCTTCGACTACAACGACACGTGGACTTTCCAGGCGGGGGACTGGACCGAACTCGAGACGGCGACCTCCCCCGGCCCCCGCTCCTACGCGGCGGCCACGTTCGACCAGTCCGACGGCCTCGCCCTCCTGTTCGGGGGATTCCAGGACACTCCCCGAGCGTCGCTCTCGATGGACACTAGCTGGGTGTGGACCGAAACTCCGCCCATCGTCAGCGCAACGATCACCGCGCTCCCTCCCGAGACCGACCCGGGGGTCCCGGTCGCCTTCTCGGCCTCCCTCGTCGGCGGGTATGCTCCCTTCAATTATTCCTGGCAGTTCGGCGACGGTGACTCGAGCACCCTCCCGGACCCATCGCATGCCTACAACGCGCCGGGCAACTACACGGTTCGGCTGAACGTCAGCGACCCGGGGGGCCAGGCGGCCTCCTCCTCGCTGCGGGTAGGGGTGAGCTCCGGGACGGCTCTCAGCATCGCCACGTCTCCGAATCCCACCGACGTGGGAGTGGCTACCCACTTCTCGTTGAGCGGGGGCGGAGGTACGCCCCCGTACACGTACTCCTGGACCTTCGGGGACGGGAGCCGGGGCGCTTCGGCGACCGGCGATCACACGTACAATCAATCCGGAACCTACACCGTGGACGCCTGGAAAAACGACAGCGTGGGGGACTCGTTCTTCGCGACGACCCCGGTCCAGGTGAATCCGACCCTCCAAATCCTCCAGCTGAACGCGGAGCCCAACCCAGCTCGGCTGCTCCAGCCCGTCAACTTCTCCTCTTCGGTAAGCGGGGGGAGCCTCCCGTACACCTATGCTTGGGCCTTCGGGGATGGGGCCACCGGCGGGAACCTGAGCGCGATCGCCCATGCCTACTCGACCGAAGGTCCCTTCGAGGTGACGCTCACGGTCGTCGATGCCGCCGGCGCCCAGGTCGC
>JASHTC010000009.1 GCA_030040755.1 Thermoplasmata archaeon
GACGCCCCGAGAGGCTCTCCTTGGCGATCTCCACGTAGCGGTCGGCGAGGTCGTGCCAGACGAAATTGTAGAGGAGCGATGCTCCCCGGGACGGAGCGAACTCGCGGAAAGCCTCCTCCACCTCGACCGCCGTGTGCCGATAGCGGGAGAGGACCCATCGGTCCTCCAGGGCGGCGGTGGCCCCCAACGCGGGCGGCCCGACCCGGGGCGGGGTCCCCTCCGGTACGTGGGGCAGGGTGAACCGGACGAGGTTCCAGACCTTGGTCAGGAAGTTGCCCCCGCCGTCGAGGGAGGCGTTCCCGAAGGGGCCATCCTCTTCCGTCGGGTTGGGGAACAGGAGACCGAAGCGGAGGGCGTCGACCCCGCGACGGCGCATCACCTCGACCGGCTCGGGGGAGTTGCCGAGGTGCTTGGACATCCGGCGACCGGTCTCATCGCGGAGCATGCCGGTGAAGTAGACGTCCGAGAACGGGGCTCGGTCGGTGAATTGCTCGCCGGCCATCATCATCCGGGCGACCCAGAATAACATGATGTCGCGGCCGGTGATGAGCACGCTCGTGGGGTAGTACTGCTCGAGGTCGCTCGTACGGTCGGGCCAGCCGAGCGTGGCGAACGGCCAGAGCCACGAGGTGAACCACGTGTCGAGCACGTCCGGGTCGGGGGTCAGGTCCCCCTTCCCGCAGTGCGCGCACGTCGTGGGAGGGTCGACCGCCACGGTGTCGCCCCCGCACGCGCGGCAGTGGTAGACCGGGATGGCGTGGCCCCAGAGGACCTGGCGCGAGATGCACCAGTCCTGGATCGACTCCATCCACCGGAAGAACGTCGGGGTCCACCGTTCGGGGTGGATCCGGACCCGGCCCGCTCGGACCGCATCGACCGCGGGCCCGGCGAGCGGGCCCATGCGGACGAACCACTGGGTCGAGAACCGGGGCTCGATGACCGCGTCCGAGCGCTCGGACCGGGCGACCGAGTGACGGTACGGCGTCTCCCGAACGACGAACCCGCCCGCCCGCAACTCCTCCAGCGTCCGGGTGCGCCCCGCGTCCCGGTCCAGCCCGCGCAGCCCCTCCGGCACCCAGTCGCCGACCAGGCGGGCGCTCTCGTCCAGGATGTCGGGCGGCATCGGGAGCTCGGGGTGCCGCCGGAAGACCTCGTAGTCGACGAGGTCGTGGCGGGGGGTGACCTTCAGCGCCCCGGAGCCGAAGGCCGGGTCGATGGCCGCATCCGCGATCACCGGGACGGCCCGCGGGGTCAGGGGGACGACGACCGACCGCCCGACGGCGCCCGCATGGCGGGCGTCCTCGGGATGGACCGCGACAGCGACGTCCCCGAAGATCGTCTCGGGACGCACCGTCGCGACCTCGAGCCCCCCGGGCGCGCCGTCCGCCCACCGGTAGAGGAGGTGGACGAGCGAACCGTCCTGCTCGGAGTGGATGACCTCGAGGTCGGAGACCGCGGTGCGGAGCCGGGGGTCCCAGTTGACCATCCGCTCGGCCCGGTAGACCAGGTTCTCCCGGTGGAGCTGGACGAAGACCTGGCGGGTCGCCCGGACCGCCCCCTCGTCCATCGTGTACCGGTAGCGGCTCCAGTCGAGGGAGAACCCGCCGGCCTCGAGCTGAGAGCGGATGACCGCCTCGTGCTCGCGGCGCCATGCTTCGACCGCCGCGAGCGCTTCATCCCGCGGGAGGCTCTCGAATCGCACCCCCTCCTTGGCCAGCGCACGACGCACCGCGACCTGGGTGGAGAGCCCCGCGTGGTCGACGGAGGGGAGCCACAGGGTCGGCTCCCCCCGCATCCGGTGGTACCGGGTCAAGAGGTCCATCACCGTGTCGCCGAGCATGTGGCCCAGGGTCAGCACGCCGGTCACGTTCGGCGGAGGAAGGATGTGGGCGAACCGCGGCCCCCCCTCGGGCCGGTTCGGGGCGCGGAACGCCCCCGCCCGCGCCCAGGCCTCCTGCCACTTCGTCTCGATCTCGCGCGGCTCGAAGCGGGAGGGGAGCGCCGTCGGGCTCAGGAGCGAACCCCCCCGAACAGGACGGGGGCCGCGAGCCCCAGCTCCGCCACCGCCACCAACGCCATGAGGCCCAGCGCGAAGGTCGACGAGGAACCCCCGGCGAGGGAGAACGCCACGAGGGGGAGCACCGCGACGATCAGCCCCGGGAGCGCGATCAGGATCGCCGTCCAGCTCCCCGCGTACAGGTTGACGACGGGCAGGCCTTTCCGCCGGGCCCGGCGGAGCACGAGTCCGAGCTCGATCACCGAGGCGGCGCCGACCGCGGGGAGTTCGGCGAAGACGAAGGCGAGGAAGACCAGCGGGGCCCCCAGCCGGAGGTCGACCAGCCCGAGGACGACCCCGGCGGATACGAGGTAGATCGCGACGACGAGCGCGACCTTGCCGAGCATCAACGAGCGGTCGGGGAGCGGGAGGGTCCGACCGTACGAATAGGCGAGCACCTCGATGGCGAAGAAGGCGGGGCCAAAGAAGGTTGCGAGCAGGGCCGCGCTCGTCACGGCGCCGAGGCCGAGCGCGTCGGCCCCCCGGATCGAGGAGCCGGGGGCGTACGAGAGCAGGCCGAGGGCGAGCGCGTCCAGGATCGGGAGCAGGATCAGGAAGGCGTAGCCGGGGTTACGGCTCGCGATCCGCAGGTCCTTGACGAGCACCGAGCGGACCGGTCCCGTCAGCCGCAGACCGAACGGACCGGCGACGCCCCGGTCCGCACCGACGAGGGATACCTGACCGACCTGGCGGACGGCGCCCCCCATCCACCCCAGGCAGGCGACCGTCAGCAGGAGGTAGCCTCCGGTCGCCGCGCCGACCACCTCGAGCCCTCCGGGGCCGAGCGGGAGCGCTCCGGTCCCCCCGACGGCGAGCGGGGGAAGCGAGGCGAGCGCGAAGGGGAAGGCGAGGAGGAGCAGGTCGAAGAGGCCCGACGGTCCGGAGTCGGTGAGGTGGGCCAGGGCGTTGAAGAAGGCCGGGGCGAGGGTGACGAACCCGAACATGCCGAACGCGGGGATGACCCAGAGGACGAGGTAGGTCCAGCGGAGCACCGTGCTCCCGCCCCCGCTCCGCGAGCCCTGCACCCGACGCACGAAGAACCGGGCCGTGATCAACGCAAGAGCGAACGCGAACGCCACCGCGGCCACGACCCCGGGGACGACCGCGAGCCCGGCGCGGAGGCCCAGCGCCACGGCGACCAGCACCGGGGTCAGGACGAGGACGGTCAGCGCCGGGAGGTCGAACAGCCGTACGTACACCAGGGCCGCCGCCCGGCGCAGGGTTCGCTCGTCGACCGGAAGGGTCTCGAGAACGGGGAGGACGGTCGAGGAGAGCAGCGTGGGCAGGACCTGGAGCCCG
>JASHTC010000064.1 GCA_030040755.1 Thermoplasmata archaeon
AAGGTGTACTCGTTGATCACCGAGGGGGTTGGGCCGAGCTCGGGACCCCCCGCCAACGGCTCGTCCCTCCCGCCCCAACAAGCCTTATAGGAACCGGTCCGGATGGGTGGTACCCCTCGAGGATTGACGTGCCCACCACCTACCCGAAGTGCACCCCGTCCGAGCTCCAGGGCCTCCTCGTCCTCCTGAACTCCCACGGCGGCTCCGAGGACCTGGCGCTGCTCGCGGACGACCTGGACCTGGAGATCGACGAGATCCTGCCGGCGGTAGATTACTCGCAGGTGCTCCAGATGCTGAAGGTCCAGGACGGGCGGGCCACGCTCACCGACACGGGGAAGAAGTACCTCGCGGCGTCCATCCGCGAGCGCAAGGCGATCCTCCGGGACCAGCTCCGCCGCACCACGCTGTTCCGGACCCTGCTGCGGGCCCTCGAGAGCTCCCCCACGAGGTCCTTGACGGACGACCAGCTGGCCCAGATCGTCTCGGTGACGGCCGCCTCGGCGGACGATGCGCTCACGAAGATCGTGACCTGGGGCCGGCACGCCGAGCTCTTCCGGTACGACTCCGTGCAGCATCTGCTGGTCCTCGGCCCCCACGCCACGACCAAACCGAGCGGCAGCGCCCGACCCCCACCCCCGGCCAACCCGCCGGCCCCGCCGCCCGGGCGGGTCTCTCCGAAGCCGGCGCCAGCCCCTGCCGAGCTGGTGAGCCGGGCCAGCCCGGTCGCCGTCGCCACCGGGTAGAGCTAGACGGCCGGACCGCGGGCGTCGGCCCGCCCGTCGCTCCGGGCCCGCGCTCTTCCAGAAGGGCTTATGCGGGCTCCGTCATCCCTCGCGCCGCTGGGCACGTAGATCAGCGGAAGATCGCTGCTTTCGCAAAGCAGAGGTCGTGGGTTCAAATCCCACCGTGTCCATCTGGTCCTCCCGACGGCCAAACCTAGGGCGGCGGCCGTGACAAGGTGCTCAGCTGTTGAAAATCGTCGTCGCTGAGTCGAATGCTGGCGGCGGCAAGGTTCTCCTCGAGGTGGGCGGGGGACAGCGTGCCCGGAATCGGCAGCATGACGGGGGATCGCTGGAGCAGCCAGCACAGCGCGAGCTGATGCGCGGTCGCTTGGTATCGCGCCGCCATCTCCGACAGGAGGCGCGTCGGGGGGAGCTTACGTCGGAGCAGGGGGGTATACGGAATGAAGGCGAGGGCATGCCGCTCGCAATACTCCAGCACGGCCTCGTGTTCCCGCTCGAACAGGTTGTACCGGTTCTGTACTGAAACGACCGAGACCACGCGACGCGCTCGCTGGAGCTCCTCGACGCTCACATTGGAAACTCCGATCCGTCGGATCCGCCCGGACTTCTGCTCCTCTCGCAGGGCCTCGAGGCTCACCTCGATGGGGACCTCGGGGTCCACGCGGTGCAGCTGATACAGCTCGATGCAGTCGACGCGCAACCGCCGCCGGCTGGTCTCCACGGCCTCCCGCAGGTGCTCGGGCCGGCCGTCGACCCCCCACCCTTCCGGGGTACGAGTCATTCCGCCCTTGGTCGCCACCATAAGGTCGGGGGAGCTGGCGTCCAGGGTCCCGCCGATCGTACTCTCGCTGACGGTCGACTGGTAGACGTCGGCCGTGTCGATGAAGTCCACCCCCAGCTCAACCGCCCGCCGGAGCAAGGCTCGGGCCGCCTCCGTGTCGGTCAGTCGGTTGGTGCCCAAGCCGAGCCGATGCACCCGACGGTCCCCGAGCGGGACAGTCCCGACATCCGTCCGCCCTACCGATTCGGCCATTCCCCCTCGAGACCTGCGCCTTCCAATCCCGGTCCGGCAGATTACGGTCTCCCTCGAGACCGGCTCTCGCATAGGTCGTCCCCGACCGCCGGGGTAACAGAAGCGAGGGGAGAGCGACGGTCTCCCGTGGACCGGTCCAGATCTCGAGCGAATTCCTACCCCCTGGTTCGTTCGACCTGGAGTCGAGGGATGGCTGCGAGTTGCGCGGGGGCCGGCCGTGCGAGCGGGGCACGACCGGGTCGACCCTGGTCGGGCACGCGCCCACCGCCGTCGCGGCAGGTCTACTCGGGCACCGGAGGGGAGGCCGACGTGTCGGCGGCCGGTTCGTGCGCGCCGGAGCCAGGGGTCACGCGCCCCCGGAGGAAGAGCGCGAAGGCGAAGGCGATCAGGATGAGCACCGTCATGATGGCAAAGACTTCGGCATAGGAGGAAACCACCGCCTGCGTCGCGCCCTCGGCCGTGGTAGCGGAAGCGAGCCCGACCTGCAGCCGCCACTCTTGGAACGCGGTGAGGAGCGAGAGGCCCACGGCCCCGCCCAGGCTCTGGAGGAACCGGGTGAGCCCGATGGTCGCTCCGACCTCGTCCTTCGTCACCTCGTTCTGGGCGATGATGAGGACCCCCGCGAGGCCCGAGCCCAGCCCGAAGCCCATCGGGATCAGGGGGAGGGTGAACCCGCCGACGGGGAGGACGCCGTACTGGAAGATCCACAGCGGCGTGGTCGCGGTGATCTGGG
>JASHTC010000065.1 GCA_030040755.1 Thermoplasmata archaeon
GACGGCACGCCGTCGCGTTCTGCGCGGTCCGTTCGAGCGCGACCGCGGAGGACCTCGAGGGTGCCTCGTTCGCCGGCCTCCAGGAGACCTACCTCAACGTCGCCGGGACCGACGAGATACTCCTCGCCATCCGCCGGTGCTGGGGCTCCCTGTTCACCGCACGCGTCCTCGTCTACCGACAGAGAAAGGGGTTCGACCACGCGAGCGTCCGGCTCGCGGTGCTGATCCAGAAGATGGTCGACGCGACCGTGAGCGGCATCCTGTTCACGCGCGACCCGAACACGGGGGAGAACCACATGATCGTCGAGGCGGGGTGGGGCCTGGGCGAGGCGATCGTGGGCGGGGAGGTCACCCCGGACCACTACGTCATCGACGGGGCGAGCCAGAAGATCGTCCACAAGCAGCTCGCGGAGCAGAAGGTCCGCATCGTGCGGGCCGCCGGCGGCGGCAACGCGCGCGAGGAGGTGCCGCCCGCCGAGCGGTCGGTACAGAAGCTGCCGGACCAGCGCCTCCTCCGCCTCGTCTCCCTCGCCCGCGTCATCGAGTCGCGGTACCGCCGGCCGATGGACGTGGAGTGGTGCGCCGACGCCGACGCCCTCTACATCGTCCAGGCCCGACCGGTTACGACCATCCCGACCTCGACCGCCCCCGGGCCGGGAACGGCCGCCGTGCGCTCCGGCGAGCCCGCCGAGGACGCCCCGATCCTGCGCGGCTTTGGAGCCGCTCCGGGGGTCGCCGGCGGGATCGCCCGCATCCTCCGGGGCTCGGCGGAGATGGACCGGATTCGCGCGGGGGAGATCCTCGTGACGACGATGACGACCCCCGACATGGTGCCGGCGATGTCGCGCGCCGCGGGGATCGTGACGGACGAGGGCGGGATGACCTGCCACGCCGCGATCGTCTCCCGGGAGCTCGGCGTACCGTGCGTCGTGGGAACGCGCGAAGCCACGCGCACGGTCGCGGACGGCTCGGAGGTCACGGTCGACGGCAAGAGCGGGATCGTGACGGCCGGCCTCCACCTTCCGAAGGTCTCGCTCGCTCCGGGCGCCTCGGCCGCCGCGGCCGCCGGCCCCGGCCACGGGGGCGAGGGCGCTCCCATCACCGCCACGAAGATCTACGTTAATGTCGGCGTCCCGGAGAAGGCGGAGGAGTACGCGCACCTTCCGGTCTCGGGCGTCGGCCTCCTGCGGATCGAGTTCATCTTCACGGCGCACGTGCGCGAGCACCCGCTCGCGCTCATCCAGAAGGGCAAGCGGGACGAGCTCGTGCGCCGCCTGGCCGACGGGGTCGGCAAGGTCTGCCGTGCGTTCGCCCCGCGCCCCGTGATCATCCGCACCTCCGACTTCAAGACGAACGAGTACCGCGGGATGCCCGGCGGCGAGGAGTTCGAGCCGGTCGAGGAGAACCCGATGATCGGCTGGCGCGGCTGCTCCCGGTACATCTCGCCGGTCTACAAGCCGGCCCTCCTCTGCGAGCTCGAGGCCATCCACAAGGTGCGCACCGAGATGGGGCTCAAGAACGCCATGGTGATGCTGCCGTTCGTCCGCAACACCTGGGAGCTCGAGGAGATCACGGAGATGATGCGGGCGCAGGGCCTGAAGCGTTCCCGGGACTTCCAGCTCTACCTGATGGCCGAGGTGCCCTCCACCGTCCTGCTCGCGGGGGAGTTCTCGAAGCACTGCGACGGGTTCTCGATCGGCTCGAACGACCTCACCCAGCTCGTCCTCGGAGCCGACCGCGACTCCGAGACGCTCGGCCGGATGGGATACTTCGACGAGCGCGACCCCGCCGTCCTCAATGCGATCCGGATGCTGATCGCGGGGGCGCACGAAGCCGGCCGGACGGTGGGGATCTGCGGCCAGGGGCCGAGCGTCTACCCCGAGTTCGCGGAGTTCCTGGTGCGGGAGGGGATCGACTCGATCTCCCTGAACGCGGACACGGTCGTCACGACGATCCGCACCATCGCCTCGCTCGAGCAACGCCTCAAGCTCCAGGGCCTCCGCGCGTCCGGCTCGGCCCGGCGTGAGAGCTAGCCGGGGCGCGCGGAGGGTCCGGGCCGGCGGCCCCCCTCCGGCGGAGCGGCCCGGGGAGGGCGCCAGCGCGGCGGGCTCGGGGGTCCGACGGAGGGCAACGCGAGCTGGGCCTCCGGCGGGAGCTCGTAGACGACGTACTCGCGCAGGAGGTCGAAGCCGAGGCTGGCGAGCCGCGCGCTCAGCCGGGGGGAGTCGGAGAACAGGAATCCGCGGGGGAGCGCCCCCGGTCCCCCCGGGCCGAAGACCCCCCGGACGAGCGCCGACGCGGCTCCTTGCCCCCGCTCGCCCGGCCGCGTGGCGATGAAGTGGAGTCCCGCGACGCCGAGGTGCTCGTAGAGCAGGCCGGCCGAGACGACGTGGCCGGCCTGCGTGGCGACGACCGGTGTCAGGCGCTCGTCGGGGTTCGGGTGGTGCCAGACCACGTCGATCGCGGTCCGTAGCTCGGGGCGGTCCCGCTCTCCGGTCCAGAGCGACAGGAAGTCGTCGAACTCTGACGCACGGGCGGGGCGGACCTCGAACGGGCCGGCCGACGGGGGAGGCAGCGGCGCGGCGGGGGTGCGCAGGGAGAGGCGGGCGGCCTGCGGGCGGAACCCCAGGGCCCGCAGGCTCGCGTCGACGTGCGGGGGCACCGGCTCGCTGACCCGGAAGGTCGGACGGAGGGCCCGCTGGAAGTAGTGGTCGAGCGCGCGCTCGAAGAAGGCGGTGCGGCGCTCGGGCGAGACCTGCCGCACCTGGACGAAGTTGAACCGCGGCAGGGGTAGTCGCTCGTTGGTCACCAGCTCGGCCCCCGCGATCCCGAGGACGAAGCCCCCGAGGGACCGGATGAAGTACTGCTCGGCCACGAGCATCGCGTCGGACGGGTCCTCCGTCGCGGGGCCGTACACGGTCTCCCCCAGCGGCGGAGACTTAAGTGGCCGGCGGCCCGCCGAACGGTTATTACCTCGGCCTCCCCGTCCCGCGGGGGACGCCCCCCGGCGTCCGGGAGAGCGAACGATGACCACTCCATCCCTCCGGCCTCCGGCGGTCATCGCGGTGCTGGGGGCGGGCAACATGGGCAGCGGGATCGCCCAGGCGTGCGCCCAGGCCGGGTTTGTGGTCCGGGTCCGGGACGTCGACGAGCCGACCGTCCACAAGGGCCGCGAGCGTATCGAGAAGATGCTCGCGGGGGCCATCGAGCGCCAGAAGATGAGCCCCGCCCGACGCGACGAGGTGCTCGGGCGGGTCACGTTCACCACCGACCTGACCGCCGCGGTCGCCGGCGCCGCCCTCGTCGTGGAGGCGGTCTTCGAGGAGGTCGCCGTGAAGCGGGCCGTCTTCGCCGAGATCGCCCCGCAGGTCAGCGCCGAGACGATCGTCGCGACCAACACCTCCTCGCTGAGCGTCGCCGAGCTCTCCGAGGGTTCTCCCATCCGGGGCGGTTCGCGGGTCTCCACTTCTTCTATCCGGCGGCGATCAACAAGCTCGTCGAGGTCATCGGGGGACCCCAGAGCGATCGAGCGACGGTCCGGGAGCTCCTCCGGTTCTGCTACCTGCTGCGCAAGGTCCCGATCGAGACCGCGGACGCGGCCGGCTTCTGCGTGAACCGCTACTTCGTCCCGTACCTCAACGAGGCGACCCGCCTCGCCGAGGAGGGGGTCGCGAGCCTCGCCACCATCGAGGAGGTCGGCCGGGAGCTGTTCGGGGCGACGCTCGGACCGTTCGAGCTGATGAATGTCACCGGGATCCCCATCGCCTTCCACGCCGAGAGCTCGCTCGCCCGCTCCTTCGGGGACGCCTACGCCCCCACCCGGACGCTCGAGCAGCAATTCCGCAGCGGCCAGCCATGGGCGTGGAAGGCGACGACGGTCGAACCGGACCGCAAGGCCGAGGTCCGCTCGCGCCTCTTGGGCCTCACGATCGGCATCGCGACGCGCCGGGTCGAGGAGGGGGTCGCGAGCCCGGAGGCGACGGACCGCGGGGCGATCGTCGGTCTGCGCCGCCGGTGGGGACCGTTCGCCCAGCTGAACGCCGTCGGCGTATCGGAGGGGCTCCGGCTCGTCGAGGAGTACGCGCGCTCCGGGCCGGGTCCCTGGCCGGTCGCGCGGACCCTTCGCGAGCGGGCCGCCCGCGGGGAGAAGAGCTGGCCGCTCCACCTGGTCCGCGTCGAGCAGGAGGGGCCGGTCGCCTGGGTCCTTCTCGACCGGCCGGAGGTGCTCAACTCCCTCAACTCCGACCTCCTGCGGCAGGTCGAGGAGGCGTTCACCTCGCTCGAGCGGGAGCGCGGGGTCCGCGCGGTCATCCTCGCCGGTTCCTCGCCCACGTTCGCGGCGGGCGCCGACATCGCCGAGATGGAGAAGAAGAGCCTCTCCGAGGGGATCGAGTTCGGCTTCCTCGGGCAGCGCGTCGCCGAGCGCGTCGAGCGGTTCCCGGCGCCGGTCATCGCGCTGGTCGAGGGGTTCGCGCTCGGCGGAGGCCTCGAGCTGGCGCTCGCGGCCGACTTCATCGTCGCGGCCGAGGGGGCCCAGCTGGGACTCCCCGAGGTCACGGTGGGGATCCATCCCGGGATGGGCGGAGCGACCCGGTTGACGCGCCTCATCGGGCGGGCCCGCACCAAGCTGCTCACGTACACCGGCTCGCCGGTCTCGGCGGAGGAGGCCTTCCGTCTCGGGTTCGTCGCCCGGGTGTTCCCGGCGGGCACCGCCCGCGAGGAGACCCGGGCGCTGGCCGAGCTGATCGCGAGCCGCGCCCCCCTCGGCGTGCGCTGGGTCAAGCAGGTGATCGACCGCGGGCTCGACGCCCCGCTCGCCACCGGGCTCCACCTGGAGGGGGAGTCGGCCGGTCACACCTTCGGCACGGCCGACCGCGCCGAAGGGATGCGCGCGTTCCTGGAGCGCCGCAAGCCGAACTTCGAAGGGAAGTAGGCGTCAGCCGCCGCCCTCGACGAACGCCCGGTACCCGGCGGCGTCCAATAGGTCGGCGGACGGCGCCCCGCTCACCCGGAGCCGGAACAGCCATCCCCGGCCGTACGGGTCCTGGTTGACGAGCTCCGGGTGGGTCTTCAACTCGGCGTTGACCTCGCTCACGCTGCCCGGCACCGGGGCGTACACGTCGGAGACGGTCTTCACCGACTCGAGGGCGAGGACGACCCCGCCCACCGCGACCGTCTTGCCGGGGGCGGGGAGGTCGACGAACACGATGTCGGTGAGCTCGGACTGGGCGTGGTCCGTGATCCCGACGGTCGCGCTCTCCCCTTCGATCCGGACCCATTCGTGGCTCTTGGCGTAGCGCAGCCCCTCGGGCACCTTCGATTCCTTCACGTTCCTCCCTCCCACTGGTTCATGTACGTGACCTGGGCCGGCGTCAGGTGGTCGAGCCCGACCCCGAGCGGGGCGAGCGCCCCCTCGGCGACCGCGCGGTCGAGCGCGGCAGGCACCGCGTGGACCCGGACCTCCATGGACCGTCCGTGGCGCGCGAGATGCTCGGCGCTGAGCGCCTGCAGCGCGAAGGAGAGGTCCATGATCTCGACCGGGTGGCCCTGGCCCGCGGCCAGGTTGATCAGGCGACCCTCTCCGAGGAGATAGGCGCGTCGGCCGTCCGCGAAGCGGTACTCCTCGACCTGGGGTCGGACCGTCCGGTGCCCGACCGCGAGCCCGGCCAGGTCGGTCCGCGAGACCTCCACGTCGAAGTGACCGGCGTTGGCGAGCAGGCACCCGTCCTTGAGCACCCGGAAATGCTCGGCCCGGACCACGTCGGTGTTACCGGTGACCGTGACGATCAGGTCGGCCTGGGGCGCCGCGTCGAGCATCGGGACGACGCGGAACCCGTCGAGCCGCGCCTC
>JASHTC010000066.1 GCA_030040755.1 Thermoplasmata archaeon
ACGCCGTCCGCGAACGGGAAGAACGCGTCCGAGGCGAGCACCGCGCCCTTCGCCCGGGCCCCGGCGACCTCGCACGCGAGCTCGACCGCCTTCACCCGGGTCGGCTGACCGGAGCCGATCCCCACCGTCTTCGGCCCCGACGCCAGCACGATGGCGTTCGACTTGGCGTGGCGCACCACCCGCCAGGCGAAGTCGAGCGCACAGAGGGCCTCGGGCGACGCCCGCGCCGAGGTGACCGCTCGGTACTCCCCGAGGACGAGCTGTCGCCGGTCCGCCTCCTGGACGAGCACCCGCCCGAACGCGGTCTTCGCCTCCCACCGGGGCTCGTCGGCCCGCGGGGGGTCGGTCCGGACGACCTTCAGCTTCGCGCGACGCTCCAGGGTCGCGAGCGCCGCCGGGTCGAACGCCGGGGCCCCGAGCAGGTCGACGAATACCCCGCGGAGGGCCGCCGGGTCCTCCGGGCCGAGGGGGCGGTTCACCGCGACCGCACAGCCGAAGCGGGCGACCGGGTCGGTCGCGATCGCCCGCTCGATCGCCTCGGCGAGGGTCGCCCCCTCGGCGACCCCGCAGGGGGTGGCGTGCTTGACGACCGCCGCGGCGGGGAGGGGGAACTCGGCCACGACCGAGAGCGCCGTGTCCAGGTCGAGGAGGTTGGTGTAGGAGAGCGACGGGCCCTTGAGGACCTCGAACGGGCGCGGGGCGAAGCCGGAGGACGCCCCGGGCGGGGGCCCGTAGACCGCCGCCTTCTGGTGCGGGTTCTCCCCGTAGCGCAGGCGGAGCGGCTCTCGCTCGAGGACGATCGTCGCCGGGAACGGGTCGGGGCCCGCGCCGGCGAAGAGTCCGGCGGCGATCGCCGCGTCGTAGGCAGCGACCCGGTCGAACGCGGCCTGGGCGAGCCGGGCGCGGCTCGCCGCGCTCAGCGTCCCCGCGTGCTCTTGGAGCTCGGCGAGCAGCGAGGCATAGTCGGCGGGGCTCGTGAGCACCGCGACGGCCACGTGGTTCTTCGCGGCGGCCCGGGCCAGCGTGACCCCGCCGATGTCGACGAACTCCTCCCGGTCGGTCGCCTGGGGATGCTCGGCGAGGTGCCGCTCGAACGGGTAGAAGTTGACGACGACGAGGTCGAAGGCGCGCAGCCCCCGCTCGGCGAGCTCCGCGCGGCCCGCGTCGGTGCGGGGCGCCAGGACTCCCCCGAGGATGCCGGGGTGGAGGGTCTTCACCCGGCCGCCGAACCAGGAGCCGATGCCGGTGAGCTCCTCGGCCGCGCGGACCTCGACCCCGGAGGTGGCGAGGGCGGTCCGGGTCCCGCCGGTCGCCCACAGCTCGACCCCGAGCTGGGCGAGCCCGCGGCCGAGCTCGGCGAGGCCGGACTTATCGTCCACCGAGAGCAGCGCGCGTTCGACGCGGACCGCCGGTCCCGATTCGGACGTCACCGACCGTACCCCCAGTCGGGAGGGTGGACGAGAGATAAGTTTCGCGGCGCGAGCGGACCGGCCCCGCCGTGGGTCCGGCGCGACAAGACTAAATATCGCGACCAGGGGTAAATTGTACCCTCGCCGCGAGGTGTACTTGACCCGTCGAAGGCCTCACCGGAACTGGCGGCGTCGCGGCCGTCGGGGCCAGGTCTCCGCGGTCGCGACCCTGCTCGGGCTGCTCCTCGTGGTCACGTACGTCGCGAACTACCTGACCACCCAACTGCCCAACCAGATGCTGGCGAACGACCTCAGCCACGAGATCACGCTCCAGAACCAGGTCGGGTACTTCGACGCCCTCCTCCAGGCGGTGTCGAGCGCTCACGTGAACGGGGGCCAGGTCACCGCGCCGCTCTCCCTCGGCAGTGCCGGCGTGCCCCCGTTCGCGGCCCCCGATACGAGCTACCTGAGCGCGCCGCAGAACGGGACCTGGGCCTACATCAACTACACCACGACGGGGATCGGCGGGAACACCGTCGTCACGACTCCGGTGGCCCTCGGCACCGGGTTCGTCGCGCACCTGGTCAACACGTACGCGCCGGGGGCGGAGGTCGCCCTCGTCCAGGGCGGGGTCGTCTACGCCGAGCTGGACGGCACCCCGATCTTCTCGAACCCGCCGGCGATCACCGTGACCACCTCCTCGGGCGCGGTGACCGCGCTCACCCTCTGGATGCCGGAGTTCTCCGGCTCGATCCCCGGGACCTCCGGTGCGATGACGGCGAACCTCGTCTCCCGCCTGATCTCGACCAACCAGGTCGTGGTCGGTCCGGGAACCCATCTCACGATCGCCGCCGGTACCTCGCTCACGCTGACCCTCACTTCGCAGTACGCGGAGGCCTGGTACCAGTACTTCGTCGGCCAGCAGTGGCCGGGCGTCACGACGACCTGCGCCGGCTTCCCCGGGACGACCTCGACGGCGGCGGCCTGCTCGGCGACCTACCAGGCGATCGGCACGCTCGGCAAGGTCACCGTCACGATCCCGGGCGCGAACCTGGCGCGGCTCTCCGTGACCGTCGCCCTCTTCTCCATCGGGGTCCAGTAGGACCGCGCGCTCACCCGGGGCGCCGTCGCGTCGCGAGCCACCGCTTCGCCCCGACCAGCGTCCCCCACGTCCGGACGGTGGCGAGCCGGCCGCCCTGGGGCAGCGGACCGTTCCAGGCGGTTCGGGCGGTTCCCATCGACCGGTGCCCCACCTCCACGACCGCGCGCCCGCCGTCCGAGCGGATGAGGCGGAACCCCGGCGGTCCGAGCGCCGGGTCGAAGCGCCCCCGGAGCAGCGCCTCCCAGCCGCGCGGGGAGAGGGAGGGAAAGTGTTCCCCCGCCACCTCGAGGCCAAGGTAGCGGGGACGCGGGGCGTCCGAGCGCCTACCGGACGAGGTCGATGACTTCCTCGGACTCACCGGCGGCGTAGCCTCCCTTCTGGCCGAGGAGGCTCGTGGCCCGCACGCCCGTGATGATGAGGAGCACCTTGATGGTGTTCTCCATCTCGGGGGAGTTCTCGACGGAGCAGCCCCAGATGATGCGGGCGCGCTTCGAGATCTTGCCGCCGACGAGCGCCGCGGCCTTCTCGGCCTCGCTGACGGTCATCGTCGGGCCGCCGATCACGCGGACGAGCGCGCCGGTGGCGTCCTTGAGCTCCACGGAGCCCAGCAGCGGGGAGGTGAGCGCCTCGGTCACCGCCTCGGTGACCCGGTCGGTCGCGCTCTCGCTCTCGCCGAGCCCGATGAGGGCGACCCCCCCGTCCTTCATGACGGTCAGGATGTCGGCGTAGTCGAGGTTGACGAGCCCCGGCTTGGTCACGATCTCGGTGATCCCCTTGATCGCGGTCATGAGGCAGGCGTCCGCGAGCTTGAACGCCGCATCGAGCGGCATCCGGGGGACGAGCTCGAGGAGCTTGTCGTTCTGGATGACGATGGTGGTGTCGCAGACGCGCCGCAGGCGCTCCAGGCCGTCGCGGGCCTGCTCCATGCGTGCCGCTCCCTCGCCGGAGAACGGCAGGGTGACGACGCCCATCGTGAGGGCGCCGGCCTCCTTCGCCAGCCGAGCGACCAGGTGGGCGGAGCCGGTACCGGTGCCGCCGCCCATGCCCGCCGTCACGAACACGATGTGGGCGCCGTTGAGGAAAGCGCGCAGCTCCTCCTCGTTCTCCCGGGCGGCCTCCTCGCCGATTTCCGGGCGGGCGCCGGCTCCGAGGCCCTTGGTGGCCCGGCGGCCGATGAGGATCTTGCGGGGCGCGTGGATGGTGAGCAGGTGCTTGGCGTCCGTGTTGATGGCGCACATCTCGGCGCCCTGGATCCCTTCGTCCACGCACCGGTTGATGGTGTTCGACCCACCGCCGCCGCACCCGACGATCCGGATGTTGACCTTCAGCGTCTCCGCCAACTTCGCCAGCTCGGCGTCGTCAGCGCTGCCGTAGGCCGGCGCGGTCGGCTTCTTCTCCTCCACCAGGTTCTGGCTCTCCTGGTGCTTTGCAATCGCTTCCTGGATGATGGATTTCATCGTTGGTACCCCATCCTGTTTGTCAGACGAGCGTCATACGCTCTGGGCAAGCACTCGGGGGGTCGATAGATAAACGTTTGCGTTCAGAGGACGGTCTCCGCCGGTCTCCCTCGGTCCTCGATGTCGTTCGGGGGCGGGCGGGTCCGCTCCAGGGTCGGCCCCCGGGAGCTTCGGACTCCAAGAGGTGAAGGCGGCCCGACGGCTGATGGGGGCATGGCCGAGCTCGAGAACCCTATCGAGAGTCCCTGCTTCGGATGCGGACCGGCGCACGCGCGCGGGCTGAGGCTGCGCTTCGAAGAGGGAGTGGGGGACGACGGAGTCCGTGAGGTGCGGAGCACGTTCGTTCCGAAGCCGGACGAGGTCGGCTGGCCGACCCTCTTCCATCACGGACTGCACTTCCTGGTGCTGAACGAAGTGTCGTACTGGGCCGCCCTGACCCTCTCGGGCAAGGTCTGGGTGCTGTCGGGGCCCGCGACCTACACCACCGACCGGCTGCCGCGGGTCGGGGTCGCCCACGTCGCCCGGGCGCGGATCGTCGAGCGGGAGCCGGACCGCCTTCGGATCCGCGCGACGACCGCGACCGCGGACGGGAAGGCGTGCGGCTCGCTCGAGGCGAACTGGCGTCCGGCGAGTCGCGCGGTCATCGACCGGGCCAAGGTCCCGCTCCCCGACTATCTGCTCGAGGACCTCGCCCCCTGAGCGGGCGCGAACGACCCTACACGACCGACTCGTGGCTCTTGACCTCGCCTCGGAGGATCAGCTCCGCTTCCTCGGCCGGGGAGAGGACCGCCCCCTCGACCCCCCGGTACATCCTCTGGTTGATCCGCTCGACCCGGTGGTACAGCCACTCGAACTGGCCGAAGATCAGCGGGTCGCGCCAAGAGGTCCGCCACTGGCCGATGAAGTCGACGGGCTGGCGGAGGCGCGTGTAGTAGGCGGTCACGTACCCGCCGAACCCCGACCAGACCATGCGCTCCTCGAGGACGCCCTCGTGGGTGAGCGACCCGAGGGACTCGAACAGCCGCGGGACCTCGAGATGGGGGAAGTCGCCCGCGGGGTTGAGGAGCCAGGCGGCGAACTGCGCTCGGGCCCGTCGCATGTCGCGCGAGTCGAACCGGTCGCGCATGTCCATCACGGCGTTGGCGGAGTTGAGGTGGCGGGCCAACCGGGACTGCCACCACATCAGGATCAGCGTGCCGACCACGAGGACCCAGGTGCCGATCAGGCCCCAGACGGCCAGGTTGTACCAATCGATCGAGAGTCCCATCCGACCTGCCCCGAAGAGTCGTGCCGGGGCGAGCCAAGCGGTCCCCCTTTAAGGCGGCCTCGCTGGCGGGTCGGCTCGGTCGCGGAGCGAGGTGGCCGGCCGCACCGCGGCGCCCGCGGATTTATCCGACCCCACACTCTCCGACCCGCGTGGAGTCGTATTTCCGGGCCATCGAGTCGGAGGTCGACCGGGCCTACGCCACCGCCGAGCGGGCCCGGGCCGAGGGGTTCGACCCCGAGACCCACCCCGAGATCCCGCGGGCGCAGGACATGGCGACGCGGGTGGAGAAGCTGCTCGCGCACCTCGGGATCGAGGGGATCTCCGGGGAGATCCGGACGCTCGCCGAGCGGCTCCCTCGGGAGGAGGTCGCGGTCACGATCACCCGACGTCTGGCGAACGACGCCTCCCGCGGGGGGAGCCTTGCCGCCCGCGTGGACGCGGCCCTC
>JASHTC010000067.1 GCA_030040755.1 Thermoplasmata archaeon
GGAGGGCGTGGACCGCGCCGCCGCCGGGACCGAGTTCATCCTCCCGCTCGGCGGAGAGACGTTCGTGCGCGGCTCGGTCGTGAAGGAGGCCCCCGTGATGATCGGCATCGGCTCGGGGGTCCTGGTCGAGATGGACCGGGCCAAGGCCCTCGAACTGCTCGCCGAGAGGGCCACCAAGATCGAACAGGCGATCCGCGACCTCGAGGGCCAGGCCGGGTCGGTCGATGAGCGCATCCAGCTGCTCTCCCGTCGGTTGGACGCAGTCTCCCGCGGTGCCGGGGGGGCGTCTCGTGTGGGCCGCGCTTAAGGCACGACTTCGCCGGTCGGACCCACCCGCGGAGACCCCCGCGCCGGCCGTACCTCCCTCTCCCCCCCCGGCAGCGTCCGTGCCCGCGGCCGCCCGGAAGTCTCCGACCCCGGCTCCTCCTCCCTCGCCGAAACCCGCGAGCTCCGGCCCGCCCCCCGCCCCGGCCCGTACCGCAGCGACGGTCCCGTCGACCGAGGGGATGTTCGCGGAGGGTTTCTTCGGCAAGAGGCTCCCGGAGGCGACGGTCGACGAGGTCTTCGACGACCTCGAGGTGGTCCTGCTCCAGTCCGACGTCGCGCTCCCGGTCGTGGAGCGGATGCGCCGGGACCTGCGCAAGCAGCTTGCCGGCCGAAAGCTCCGGTACGGGGTCGACGCAGAGGAGGCGATCCGGACCTGCCTCGAAGGGACCGTCCGCGCCATCCTCGCCCGCCCTCCCCTCGACCTGGTGGCGGCCGTTCGCTCCACCGCGTCGAAGCCCTACATCATCCTCTTCGTGGGGGTCAACGGGACCGGCAAGACGACCACGCTCGCGAAGCTCGCCGGGTGGCTCCGGAAGAACGGCCTCTCCGTGGTGATCGCCGCGGGCGACACCTTCCGGGCCGGTGCGATCGAGCAGCTCCTCGTCCACGGGGAGCGGATCGGGGTCCGGGTCATCCGGCAGCAGGAGGGGAGCGACCCGGCGGCGGTCGCCTTCGATGCCGTCAGCCATGCTCGCTCGAAGGGCGTGGACGTCGTGCTGGTCGACACGGCCGGCCGTCAGCACACGAACGAGAACCTGATCGAGGAGGCGAAGAAGATCCGCCGCGTCGTGAGCCCGCAGCTGACGGTCTTCGTCGGGGACGCGCTGAGCGGTCACGACGTCGTGGAGCAGGCCCGAATGTTCGACAAGGCGCTCGGGATCGACGGCTTGGTCGTCACCAAGCTCGACGCCGACACGAAGGGCGGCGCCGCGCTCAGTCTCGCGTTCGTCACCAAGAAGCCGATCCTGTTCGTCGGCACCGGCCAGGGGTACGGGGACCTCGTACCGTTCAACCCGGACTGGATGGTCCGTCGCCTGTTCGCGGAGGGGACCGCCGGGTGACGGCCCACCTCGACGTGGTCCTGGTCCGTCCGAAGGAGGACGGCAACGTCGGAGCGGTCGCCCGGGTGGCCCGGAATTTCGGGGCCGACGGGCTAGCGCTCGTCAATCCTCGGGCCCCGGTCGGCCCGGAGGCGAACCGCCGAGCGATGGGCGGGTTGACGCTGCTCCGGAAGGCGCCGACGTACCGGTCGTTCGAGGAGGCCGTAGCGGGCGCCGACCTGGTAGTCGGTACCACCGACCTGTCGACGGGTCGCTCCAACGCCTACCTGCGTCGCTCCGTGAGCCCCGAGCGGTTCGGGGAGGTTCTGCGGTCCCTGAACGGTCGCGTGGCCCTTGTCTTCGGGCCCGAGGACAACGGCCTGTCCCGGACGGAGCTCGCCCGCTGCGACCTCCTCGTTCATATCCCCGCTCGTCGAGAATGTCCCACGTTGAACCTCTCCCACGCCGCCGCCATCGTCCTCTACGCGACCCATCGGGCCCGCGGACCCGCCGACCCCGAGACGACCCCGGCTCCGGAAGTGCTCGAGCTGAACGGCACCGAAAAGGAGCTGTTCCTCGCCCGCGTCAGCGAGCTACTGGCTCGCACGGGGTACCCCGCCCACAAACGACGGAGTTTAATCCTCCTGTTTCGTCGCGTGTTCGGCCGGTCGACGCCGACGGAGGCGGAGTACCGGATGATGCTCGGGCTCTTCAAGAGCTTCGAGCGCGCCTTGGATAGGAAGTCCCATGGTGGAAGGGAACGGTGACTGGCTTCGGGCACGGGGCATCGGCCGAGAACGCTTCGCCGGCTACCTGGCGGAGTACCTCGGTTCGATCGGCTACCAGGTCGAACGGGTCGAGACGACCGAGCCGGTGGGGACGCGGGTCAAGGGCCAGCTCGGACGGATGAGCCCCTCGGTCCCGCCGGCGGCGAGCGCCCTCGAGTTCCGCCTCTACCCGACGAGCGGGGGGGCCGCGATCGTCTGGGAGGCTCCCCGCGAGGTACCCCTCGACCAGCGCCCGCGCATGGACCGGCTCGTGCGGGAGATGGAGAGCCATCTCGAACGCGCCGTCCACACCGAGAGCCACGCGACGGCGAAGGTCGTCCGGCCCCCGACCCCGCACCTGCCTTGGACGACCGCGACCGCCGGCGACCCCGGGGCGACCGGGCCCGCGTCGGCACCTTTATAATCGGCACCCGGGTCCCCCGCCCCGCTCGATGACCCCCTCTGCCTATCGCTACATGGCCAGCTCGTTCCAGGGGACCCTCGGCGAAGAAGGCGCCGAGCGCCGCCACGAGCGACTGCTCGCCTGGCGCCAGGACACCACCGTCACCCGGCTCGAGCACCCGACCCGGCTCGACCGCGCCCGCGCGGTCGGGTTCCGGGCCAAGGGCGGCTACCTGGTGGTCCGGGTCCGCGTCCGACGCGGCGGACAGCGGAAGCGCGCGATCATCGCCGGTCGCCGTCCGAAACACAAGGGGATCCTCCGGATGACGCTCGCCAAGAGCCTCAAGCGGATCGCCGAAGAGCGCGCCGCCAAGCACTACCCGAACCTCGAGGTCCTGAACTCCTACTGGGTCGGCGAGGACGGGAAGCAGAAGTTCT
>JASHTC010000068.1 GCA_030040755.1 Thermoplasmata archaeon
CGTTCTCCAACGGGGACCCCTACAACGCCTACGTCCAGTGGTACAGCTTCTACCGCAGCCTGCTGATCGCCGCCGGGCCCCAGTTCATCCTGGAGGAGAACTTCTTCTCCACGAACTTCAACGCGGCCTCCCCCTTGAGCTACTACACGAGCCTCGCGAACAGCACCGCGGCCAACACCACGCTCGCCAATGACCTCAACAGCTGGGACTTCACGAGCCCGACCACCTCGGAGCTCGCGATGATGGAGGCCCCGAACCAGTCGTTCCAGGTCCTCAGCGCCAGCTCGATCCAGCTGAACCTGGGATATGGGTACCTCGCCAGCAACTACACCTACCTCCTCGCCTCGATCTCCGCCCCGAACTCCTACGCGGTCGACCCGATCTGGGTCGACGCGAACGGGGGGGTCCAGGTCGGCAAGGTCAACGACGTCCTGTCGACCTCCACCCTCGGCACAGGCCCGTACCTCCTGCAGAACTACGTCCCGACCGGCGGCGGCGGTTACACCCTGGTGCCGAGCTCCACCTACTGGGGCGGGCCCGCCTACAAGGCCGAGCCCTGGAACATCAACCTCGCTCCGGCGAACACCTCGGTCGAGATCCGGTTCCAGGACGCGATCGACATCACGACCAACGACCTCCTCACCGGGGCGGTCCAGGGGGCGTCGTTCGCCTACATCGGCCCCTCGACCGTGAGCTCGCTCTCCGGCCACTCCAACGTGGTCGTCCAGGCGCTGCCCACCATCTACGGGTCGACCAGCGGGTCCTGGTGGATCTACCTCAACCAGAGCGTCGCGCCGTTCAACAACCTCTCCGTGCGGGAGGCGATCGCGCACGCGATCAACTACCAGCAGATCATCACCCAGGCGTTCGGCGGCTACGCCTCCCAGTGGGTCGGACCGGTCCCGCCGTCCTACCCGTACTACAACCCCCAGAATCTCCCGCCGTACGCCTACAACCTCTCGCTCGCCTACAAGGAGATGGCCGATTCGCCGTGCGCGAACGGGAAATGCGCGGGGATGTCGATCAACTACATGTACCTCAATTCCGGGCAGGATTGGGTCGAGACGGCGCAGTTCCTCGAGGCCGACCTCAAGGCGATCAACATCACCATCAACCCGGTGGGGGTGAGCCTCGACCAGCTCTACGAGGAGCAGGGGATCAGCAACGGGGCCTGCATCTCGTCGACCAGCGAGAACGGCGGCCCGTTCTACATGGGCCAGGAGTTCTACACCTCCGACTACATCTCGCCGGACGACTGGACGCAGAACGACTTCGTCGCCTCGGGGAGCGCCAACGAGTGCATGGCCGGGTTCAACTCGGTGACCCTCCCGAGCTTCAACTCCACCGTCAACAACTGGACCTACGAGGCCGCGAGCGACGCGAACCCCGCGCAGCTGACGGCCTACTACACGAACATGACCCAGGTCATGTACGACAACTACTCGGAGATCTGGCTGTGCGTGCCGACCTCCTTCGCGGTCTACGCCTCCGACCTCCACGGGTTCGTCCAGAACCCGATGGCGAGCGCGGAGCCGTTCGCGATCGGCTTCAACACGCAGTGGCTTAGCTAGAGGTCCCCGGCTCCGCCGCCGGCGGGGCTCCGGGCGCCACCGTCACGAGGAGCGTCTCGGGCGGGATGTCCCCGACCTCCTCGGCCCGGATGCACGCGACCCGGCCCTCGGTGCGCCCGGGCGCCGGCCGGAGCGGCGGGTCCGCGACCCGGCACTGGTCGATGACGAACGGGCAGCGGGGAGCGAACCGGCAGCCGGGCTTCGGGTCGACGAGCGACGGGATGTCCCCCCCGACCCGGTAGCGGGTCCGCCGGCGGCCCGGGTCGGGGACGGGGACGGCGGCGAGCAGCGCCTTCGTGTACGGGTGGACCGGGTGCTGGAGCACCTCGTGGACGAGCCCGTCCTCGACGATCTGCCCGAGGTACATGACGGCGATCCGGTCCGCCGCGAACCGGACGGCCGCGACGTTGTGGGTGATGAGCAGGTAGGCGATCCCCCGCTCCCGCTGCAGCTGGACGAGGCGGTTCAGGATCTGCGCCTGGACCGCGACGTCCAGCGCGCTGGTCGGCTCGTCCAGGACGATCAGGCGCGGGTTGACCGAGAGCGCCCGGGCGAGCGAGATCCGCTGGCGCCCGCCCCCCGAGAACTCGTGGGGGTACTGGTCGAGGCAGTCGGTCGGGAGGCCGACGCTCGGCAGGAGCGCGGCGACGCGACGGCGGACCTCCGCGCGGGAGACCTGCTCCTGGGCCCGGATCGGCTCGCCGACGATCTGCCAGACCCGCAGGCGGGGGTCGAGGGAACCGACCGGGTCCTGGAAGACGACCTGGACGTTCCGTCGCCAGGTGCGCAGCGCGGTCCCCTCGAGCGTGGTGATCTCCTCGCCGTCGAACCGGATCGACCCGCCCGTGGCGTCGTGGAGGCGGGCGACCAGCCAGCCGAAGGTCGTCTTGCCGGAGCCGGACTCCCCGATGAGGCCCAGGGTCTCGCCGGGTCGGACGGTGA
>JASHTC010000069.1 GCA_030040755.1 Thermoplasmata archaeon
CCTTCTGGCCTCCGGGATCTGGGGCGAAAGCGGGGAGTCGCTCGCGGGAGCCTGGCGGGCCGGGGCAGGCGGCGTGATCACGAAATCGATCGGGGCCGAGCCGCGGCCCGGCTATCCCAACCCGACGGTCGAGGTCTACGACGGCTGGGGCATGCTCAACGCGATGGGCCTTCCGAACCCGGGGATTGATGAGTACCCTCGGGAGATCGAGGTGGCCCGGAAGGCGGGGGCGACCGTGATCGGGTCGGTCTTCGCCGGCACCGACGCGGAGTTCGCCCGCCTCGCCGCCCGGATCGCCGAGGCCGGGGTGGTCGCCGTCGAGCTCAACCTGAGCTGTCCGCACGCCGAAGGGTTCGGCACCGAGGTCGGCTCGACGCCGGAGGACGTCGAGCGGATCGTGCGGGCGGTGGTCGCGCGCGTGAAGATTCCGGTCATCGCCAAGATCACCCCGAACGCGGCCGACCCGGCCGGGCTGGCCGCCGCGGCGGAGCGAGCCGGGGCCGCCGCGGTCAGCGCGATCAACACCCTCCGGGGCTTGGCGATCGACACCACGCTCCGCCGGCCGGTGCTCTCCCACGGGCTCGGCGGACTGAGCGGTCGGGCGATCAAGCCGGTGGGACTCGCCTGCGTCTGGCAGATCTATCGACGGGTCAAGGTCCCCGTGATCGGGATCGGCGGGGTCTTTACGGCGGAGGACGCGCTCGAGTACGTGTACGCGGGGGCCCGGGCCGTCGAGGTCGGGACCGCCATTACGTTCGACGGAGTGGAGCTGTTCGGGCGGCTGGCGCGAGACCTGTCCCGCCGGCTCGACGAGCTGGGCTTCGCTCGGCTCGAGGACGCCGTGGGCGCCGCCCACACGGCGTCCCCCTAGCGCGCGCCGGCGCGGGGCTATATCCGAGACCGCGTAGCCCGGGTCGTGCGGACGGTCGTCACGGTGACCGACACGGTCGTCGAGACTCCCTCGACGCTTACCCTCCGGTTCCCCTACCGCCCCCGGTCGGACCCGGGCCAGTTCGTGATGGTCTGGCTCCCGGGCGAGGACGAGCTCCCGATGTCCCTCTCGTATACGGAGGGGGACCACAAGGGCGTCACGATCAAGGCGATGGGGGCAACCACCCGCCGAGTGCTCTCCCTACGGCCCGGGACGCAGGTCGGAATCCGGGGTCCCTACGGAAACCGGTTCGACCCGTCGCCGTCGCGCATCCTGGTCGTCGGTGGGGGCTCCGGGACGGCCGTCCTCGCCCCCGCGGCCGAGCGGGCGATCGCTCGAGGGGGCCGCGTCACGGTCGCCCTCGGCGCGACGCGGGCCCCCGAGCTGCTCTTCCGTGACCGCCTTCGCGCCGCGGGCGCCCGCGTGGAGGTCGCGACCGACGACGGTTCGGAAGGGGCGCACGGGTTCGTGACCGGCCTCGCGGAGCGCCTCCTCGCCACGGAGGCGTTCGACGTGGTCTGGACCTGCGGGCCCGAGGTGATGATGCGCAAGGTCGTCGGCCTTTCGGCCCCGCGCGGCGTGCCCGTGTTCTGCTCGGTCGAACGGCACATGAAGTGCGCGCTCGGGATGTGCGACGCCTGCGCGCTCGGCCCGTACCACGTCTGCAAGGACGGGCCGGTCTTCCCCGCGGACCGGCTCCTCGCCACCGAGGACTTCGGGAGGTTCCACCGGGACGCTTCGGGCCGCCGCCGCCCGTTCTGAGGGCCTCGCCGAGTCACGACGTGGTCCGGCACCCGCCGGCCGGAGCCGCGGAATCCACAGACTTTATGCGAACGACCCGTTACGACCCCGCGGGGGATTTTGGTGAAGGTCATCGTGGTGAGCGGGGGCGTGATTTCCGGCCTCGGCAAGGGGATCACCACGTCCTCGCTCGGGCGAATCCTCAAGGCCCGCGGCATCCCCGTGACGATCGTCAAGATCGACCCGTACCTCAACGTGGACGCGGGGACGATGAACCCGTACCAGCACGGAGAGGTCTTCGTCCTGGACGACGGGACCGAGGCGGACCTTGACCTCGGAAACTACGAGCGCTTCCTCGGCCAGAGCCTCTCGGGCACCCACAACCTCACGACCGGGAAGATCTACCGCGCCGTGATCGAGAAGGAGCGGCGCGGGGACTATCTCGGCAACACCGTCCAGATCATCCCCCATGTGACCGGCGAGATCAAGCGCTCGATCCGGGACGTCGCGCAGGCAGCGGGGGCCGAGGTCGTCCTGGTCGAGGTCGGCGGCACGGTCGGGGACATCGAGTCGATGCCGTTCCTGGAGGCCCTGCGCGAGCTCTCCTACGAACTGGGCGAGGGGCACATGGCGTTCGTGCACACGACCCTCGTCCCCGTGGTCGGCCCGGTCGGCGAGGCGAAGACGAAGCCGACGCAGCACTCGGTACGCGACCTGCGGGCGATCGGGATCCGCCCGAACCTGATCATCGCCCGCGGCCCAGCCCCGCTGGAGCCGGACATCAAGGCCAAGATCTCCCTCTTCTGCGACGTGACCCCCGAGGCGGTCATCTCGATCCCCGACCAGCCGGTGATCTATGAGGTCCCGCTCGTCCTCGAAGCCCAGGCGGTCGGGTCCCTTCTGTGCCGTCTGCTCGGCCTCCCCGACCGCAC
>JASHTC010000070.1 GCA_030040755.1 Thermoplasmata archaeon
CGATCCCGGCGAACGCGCTCCCCAGGAAGATCGACTCGGCGGAGACCCCGGCGAGGTCCGAGAGGGCGAGGAGCGCGACGACCGCGACCAGCACGTTGAGGAACAGGGCCACCGTCGCCCGGTGCTGGCTCTGGCCTCGCCGATGGAGGAAGGCGGAGGCTGCCGCCGTGCCGGCGCGCGCGGCCGCGTAGGCGACCAGGAGGATCGCCCCCGCCTCGAACAGGAGGACCTCGGGGTCGGTGAACCCCGAGAGAACCCTGTGGTTGAAGATCGTGAACAGCAGGTACAGCCCGACCGCGAGGATCGTGACCAGGAGCAGGTTCCGCCCGAGCGTGCGAAGCTCGTGCTCGGCCGGGGGGGGCGCCATCGCGCAGGGGAACCGCTGCCCACCATAGCACTTTTCATTCGCCGTCTCTGGCAATAATCAGTATTCTTATATTCAAAAGAAATAACGAAGGTGATGTACCCCGCGTCCCGAGTACCCCTCCCGCCCCCGACGCCCCACCCCGAGGTGCTCGCCCGGGACTGGTTGCCGCCGGTGGTCCTGGGGCGGGAGCGCGAGGTGGCCGAGCTGCTGCGGCGTCTCGACCCCCCGCACCCCGTCGCCCCACCGCCGTGGATGGTCGGGGTCGTGGGACCGTCGGGGTGCGGGACGAGCTCGGTCGCCCGCCGGGCCGCCCGGGAGGTGTCGGATCGGCTGCGGCAGGCGGGCGAGGGAGTTCGGCCGCGGATGCTCTGGGTACGAACGGCGGGGTCGCGTGGCACCCACGGCGTCGCGGCGGCTCTCCTTCGGCATCTTGATGAAGGGTTCGACGGCCGGGGGTTCTCGGTCACCGAGATCCTGGCCGGCCTGCTCCGACGACTGCGTCGGGAGGGACAGCCGGTCGTGCTTGTCCTGGACGACGTGCGGGTGGGGGGCCCCGACCTCGGTCCGCTGGTACGGGCGTTGAGCGCGCCGGACCGGTTCCTGCCGGAAGGGGAGTACGGCCTCCCTCCGGTGTGGACCCTCCTCGCCGCGACCCCGGAGGGGTGGACGTCAACGCTCGGTTCGGTCGACGACCCCACCACGCTGGGCCGGCCAGTCGGGCTGGTCCCGTACTCGGCCCCCAGGCTGGCCACGCTCCTCCGGGACCGTGCGGACCGCGCGCTCGGTCGACCGGCCGATGACCGCCTGGTCGAGCGGCTGGTCGAGGAAGCCGTGGCGGAGGGGGGCGGCGCCCCACGGGCGGTCGAGCTGCTCCGACGGGAACTGGTCGGGCGCTCCTTCGGCCCGGGGGAAGGTCGGCGCTTCGCGGCGCGACCGGCGATCGTCGAGGTGGAGCTACGGGTCGTGCGCGCGATCGAGGCCGCCGTGCGCGACCGAGCGGCCCGGGTGGGGGACGTCCGCCGCCTCGAGGCGGAGCTCGCCCGCGCCCAGGGCGCTCCGCCGTTGCCGGCGACCACCCTGTGGCGCCGGATCGTCCGGCTGGAGCACGCGGGCTACCTCGCCCGGGAGGTCCGCCCCGGCGGCGTGGGAGGCACTCGGTCCGTCCTGCGACTCCTGACGCCCGTGGACGAGTGGGTTACGACCTCCCGTCTTCCGGAAACTCATCCAACCGCCGAACCGTGGAGCGACTCGGGCCCGAGCGCGGAGGGGCCGGAAGGTCCCGGAGGGGCGTTCCTTCCGGGAGCGCTGCGTCCTCCTTCCGGCCCAGCTGCGTAAGGACGCTGCGGGCGAGCACCGGCGACCGGAGGGCTCGGGCGACCCGCTCCAGCGGAGCCTGACGGAGCGCCTCGCGGTCGGCGAATCCGGCCCGGTAGAGCATCCGGGCCCGGACCCGGCCGATCCCGCGGAGCCGCACGAGGTCTAAGAGCTCCTCGCGCGCGCCATACTGCACCCGGAGGGAGAGGTCGGAGATCGCGCGCCCCAGCCGGCGCTGGAAGACGGTCGCGAGGCGGCCGGTGGCGAAGAGGAGCCACTGGGCGTCCTCGACCTTCGTCCGCAGGTCGCCGGCCCCGATCCCGAACCGCTCCGTCAGCTCGAGCACCGGCACTTCATCGATCCACGCCTCGAGGATGGTGGCGACCTTCAGCGTCGCGAGGAGAGCATCGAGGTCGAGATGGACCGGGGCCTCGTCCGGCCGGACGAGGAGCTCCTCGGCTTCGTCCGTGAACCGGGTGAGGAGGTCGGCCTCCTCGCCCCGGCGCAGGTAGAGCGGCGGGAGGTCCGGGGTCGCCGCGATCGCCGCGAGCAGGACGAACGGAGAGACGCCGATCGGCGCGCGCTCGAGGACCTGGCGGAGTACGACCGCGCTCAGGGGGTCGAGGTACATCTCGCTCGTGAGCGCACCGAATCGGGTCGCCCGGAGGCTGGCCCCCCGTTCGAGGAGGTCGTTCTCCTCGAGGAACCGCCGGACATTCCGCACCTTCGTCTCGAGCTCGATGAGGGGCAGGGTCCGGCCGTAGAACGTAGCGGCGAAGAACGACGTCAGCTCGGGCTCGGTCCGGACCGCGCCGCTCGCGACGAGGGCCAGCACGTGCATCCGCAGGGCCGGCTCGGCGGCGAGCCGGCTGACCACGTCCTCGGGCGGGGCGCTCAGGTAGGTGTCGAGCAGTCGCTCGGTGTCCTCGGGCGTGCGGGCGAGCAGCAGCGCCTCGCCCACGCGGTCGAAGCGCGGGCGCCCGGCCCGGCCGAGCATCTGTTGGACCTCGCCGGCGGAGATCGGGGCCTGCATCCCCAGCCGGTCGTCGTAGCGCGTGGTGTCGCGCACGACCACCCGCCGCGCGGGCAGGTTGATCCCCGCGGCGAGCGTCGGCGTGGCGACGAGCGCCTTCAGGGTCCGGTCCCGGAACGCCCGCTCGACCACGCGGCGTTCGGGGGGGGTCAGCGAGGCGTTGTGGAACGCGACGCCCGCCGGGAGCAGTCCGTGGAGGCGGCGCATGCCCGCCGTCTCCTCGTCGGCGCCCGCGCCGAGCTCGGCGGTCCAAGCGAGCGCCCGTGCTCGCTCTTCGACGGAGAGAAGCGGGCGGACCGTGCCGAGGAGCGACTCGGCGAGCTGCTCGCTCGCGCGTCGGCTGTTCACGAAGACCAGGGCCTGGCCGCCTTCTTCGACGATCGTACGGACCAGGCGCGCCACCGGCTCGCCCGGGGGAGCGATCTCGCGGTGGGAGAGGTCGGTGAAGAGGATCCGGCCCTCGGAGTAGACGCCGAGCTTGAGCGGAACCGGCCGAAAGTCGCTCGCGATGTGCCGGGCCTCCAGCCACTCGGCGACCTCGCGGGAGTTGCCGACCGTGGCCGACAGCGCTACGAGTTGGAGGTCCGGGTACGACCGCCTCAGTCGGGTCAGGGTCACTTCGAGCGTGGGGCCCCGCTCGGGGTCGCGGAGCAGGTGGACCTCGTCGGCTACGACCACGCCCAGTCGGTGGAGCCAGGGACTCCCCCGCCGAAGGAGGCTATCCGCCTTCTCGCTGGTCGCCACGAGCACGTCCAGGCGGTCGAGCTGCTCGTTCGAGAGGTCGAAGTCGCCCGTGGACTGGCCGACCCGGAGTCCGAGCGGCTCGAACTGCGCGAGTTCCTCCGCCTTCTCCTGGGCCAGCGCCCGCAGGGGAACCATGTACAGCCCGGTGCGTCCGGCCCGCACCGCGCGCAGCAGGGCGAGGTAGGCGACGAGCGACTTCCCGCTCGCGGTCGGGCAGGCGAGCACGAGGTTCTCGCCGGCGAGGACGGGGCCGAGCGCGGCGGCCTGCGGCGGGAAGAGCGCCGTGATCCCGTCGCGCTCCAACACCCGCCGGAGCTCTCCGTCGAGCGCGAGCTCCGCGAGGGGGACCGAGCGGTCCGGGACCACCGGAGCGGGGACGGCGGGGACGCGGCGAGCGGAGCGAGAACGGCGGGGCACGGACTCGGGAGGGGGGCGCAGTCTATGCCGTTTGCGACGGAGGCGCGTCGAGGAGGCTGCGTCCGAGGATGAGTTCCTGGATCTCGCTCGTTCCCTCCACGATCGGGAAGACCCGAGCGTCGCGGAGCAGCCGCCCCGCGGGCGCCCCGCCGCGCACCCCCGCCGGGCCGGCGACGTCCACCCCGGCCGAGGCGATCGACATCGCCGCGCGCGAAGCGACCAGCTTGGCCACCGACGCCTCGCGCTCGAACGGAAGACCCGCATCCTTACGGTCGGCGGCCCCGTCCACGAGAGCCCGGGCGGACGCGAGCTCCGCGTAGGCCCTGGCGAGCGCGGCCCGCTTCCAATCCGCGTCGTCCCGGCGCACCGCGGCGAGGAGTTCTTCGAACGCCGCCCGGGCGACCCCCAGCGCGCAGCTGGCGATCCCGATGCGACCTCCCGTCAGCGCCCCGAGGGCGACGTGGAGGCCCTCCCCCTCGCTTCCGAGGAGTCCGTCCGGCGGGAGCCGAACTCCGTCGAAGAGCAGCTCGGTCGTCTCACTGCCGCGCAGCCCGAGCTTCTCGAACCGCCGGACTACCGAGAATCCGGGGGTCGGTCCCGGGACGAGGAACGCGGAGACCCCCTTGGACTTGCGGGCCGGGTCCCGGGTGGCGAAGACGAGGACCAATCCGGCGCTGGCGGCGTTCGAGATGAAGGTCTTCGACCCGTGGAGAACGTATCCGTCGGCCGTGCGCTCGTACCGGCTCCGGAGGGAGGCCGTGTCCGAGCCGGCCCCCGGTTCGGTGAGGGCGAAGGCCCCGATCCGCTCGCCCCGGGCGAGCGCGGGAAGCCAGCGTTCCCGCTGCGCGGGAGTGCCTCGGTCCGCGATGGGCAGGGCGCAGACGGAGAGGTGGACCGCGAGCGTGACCGCCACCGCTGCGCTCGCCGCGGAGAGCTCCTCGAGCACCGCGGAGAACGTTCGGGTCGAGACGGGTTTCCCTCCGAACTCCGCCGGCAGACCGAGGGCGAAGTACCCCTCCTCGGCCAGTTCCCGGATCACCTCCGGGGGGAGCCGATCGTCGCGGTCGATCTCGGTCGCCCGGGGCCGGACGAGACGGGTCGCGAGCTCCCGGACCCGGGAGCGCTCCGCCTCCGCGGCCGGTCCGAGGGCCCCGCTCACGGGACGTCCCATCACCGCGCACTCTTAATGGGTGGCGGCGGGTCGGCGGCTTCGCACGCCGGAGGGGGGAATGCCGAGTACGCCGACTCCGAAGGACCGGTTCACCGCGCTCGACACGCTCGCGGTCGTCCGCGAGCTGCGCGCACGCTCCCGGGCACGAGTCGATAAGGCGTTCGACCTCCCCCTGGGGGGCTGGTCGGTCGTCCTGCGGGTACCGGGCGAGGGCCGGCTCGAGCTCCTGCTGGTGCCGGGACGATACGCCGCGCTCGTGCCGTTCGGGACCGAACGGGCCGAGGAGCTCTCCCCGTTCGCACGCGACCTTCGACGCCTGCTCACGGGAGCGGTGCTCGAGCGCGTCACCGAGCCTTCGGGCGAGCGGGTCCTCGAGCTCGGGTTCGCTCGGAGCGACGCGCAGGGCGGGCTGCGGGTGCTCCTCGAACTGTTCGGCACCGGCAACCTGACGGTGGCGGCCGGAGAGAAGATCGTCGCGGTCGCCCACGTGCGACGCTGGGCCCATCGGACGGTCCGGGTCGGGGCCGAGTATGCGCGCCCGCCGTCTCGCGCGGACCCGTGGTCGATGTCGCGCGGGGGGATCGAAGAGGTCCTCCGGCGTTCGCGGACCGACCTGACGAGCACGCTCGCCGCTCGGCTCGGACTGGGGGGGCCGCTGGCGGAGGAGGTCGTCCGCCGGTTGGGCGTGGATGGAACGACCCCCGCCGCCGCGGACGCCGGACCGCGTGCCGTGGCTTTGCAGGACGCGATCGCCGCCCTCCTCTCGGAGTTGGGGGAGCGGCCCACCGGGTTCCTCTACGCCCGGGAGGGGGTGCTCCTGGACGTAACGCCGTACCCCTCCCGCCGATGGTCGGGGGTCGAGGGGGTCGGGCAGGAGACCCGCCCCACGTTCTCGGAGGCGGCCCACGAGTACTTCCGTACGGTCGTTCCCGCCGCGCCCGACCCCGCCGCGAGCCAGGCCCTGGCCGAACGTCGAGAGGTCGAGCGGATGCTCGACCAGCAGCGGACCGCGGTGGTGGCGCTCGAGCGGGAGGTCGATCAGCTCCGGAGCGACGCCGAGTCGATCCTCGTCCACTACTCCGAGGCGGAGGCCGCGGTCGCGGCGGCGCGTCGCGCCGGCGCGAAGGAGGAACCGGTAGAGCTCGAGCTCGACGGCCGGCGGGTCCGCCTGCATCCCCGGCGCACGCCGCGCGAGTCCGCCCAGGAGCTGTTCGAGGAGTCGAAGCGACGGGCGACCAAGCTCGCGGGAGCCCGGGGCGCCCTCGCCGAGACCGAAGCGCGGGGGTCGGCCCCGCTCGGGGTCTCCGCGCGCGTCGACCGCCGTGTGCGCTCCGAAGCTCCGAGGAAGGTCTTCTGGTTCGAGAAGTTTCGATGGTTCGTGAGCTCGGAGGGCGCGGTCGTCATCGCCGGCCGGGACGCCTCCTCGAACGACCTGGTCGTCCGCCGGAATCTCAAGGACGACGATATCTACCTGCACGCCGACCTCCACGGGGCCGCGAGCGTGATCGTCAAGCGGCCCCCACCGGGGGCCCCCGAAGTGACGGAAGCGACCCTGCGAGAGGCCGGGCAGTGGGCCGTCGCCTTCTCGAAGGCGTGGCGCGCCGGCCTCGCGTCGGCCTCCGCCTTCTGGGTGAACCCCGACCAGGTCTCGAAGTCAGCGACCTCCGGCGAGTTCGTGCCGAAGGGGGCCTGGGTCGTCCACGGGACCAAGCACGTTCTCAAGGACCTGCCGCTCGCGATCGCGCTCGGGACCGTCCGCTATGAGTCGGAGGAGCGGTGGACCGCGGCGCCCGAGTCGGCGGTCCGATCGCGGGGCACGGTACGGGCCCTCCTCGCGCCCGGGGCGGAGCGGGAGCGGGCGGCCGTCGAGGTCGAACTGGCGCGGGAGCTGGGGGTCTCCCGCTCGCTCCTCCAGTCGCTCCTCCCCGCCGGCGGCCTCTCGGTGCGACGGGCGTAGACGCGCTGGACCTCACCGGCCGGGAACCGATCCCCGTCCCGGCGCCAGGTGTGGTCGCGGGCCCGCAGCCCCACGATCGTGGCGGAGGTCGTCGCAAGTCGGATCGTCGAACCGACCTCGAGGACCGCTTCGGGGGGCATCGGGAGGCGGCCGGCGCGCGTGATGCGTCCTTGGACGAGCGAGTACGGGACGACCGGCCCGCGGTCGCGGACCGCCCAGATGGTCGCGACGTCCCGGACCCGTCCCACCGAGAGAGGCCGGCCCTCGCGGTCTTCGATCCGCCGGATCCACAGCGGCTCGGACGACTCGGGGAGCCCCGAGCCGACCTGGACCTTGCGGTCGACCGGGAGAGTGATCCGCTGCCGCTCCGACCGGGGCCCCTCGGAGACGATGAGACGCACCTCTCCCGTCTTGGGAAGCTGGGAAACGAACGGGCGGGAGGTCCCGCAGACCCGGCACCGAGCCACGCCCCGGACCACGGTCGCCCGCGGCCCGAGCCTCCCGTGCTCGATGTGGAGGATGCGGTGGAGGGTTTCCCCCCCGCACACCTCGCAGCGGATGCGGGCCGAGTGCAGGGAGGTTCCTCCCACCGACGTCGACGCCGGTAGGCCGGATTCGGGCCCGCTCATGGTCCGCGGACGTACCGGGCCCGACTTGAGCCTTGCCGGCGCGCCGGGCTCCTCGCGGACCGGGGCTACCCATCGGGCGTGAGGACGATATAGGCGAGGGCCTA
>JASHTC010000071.1 GCA_030040755.1 Thermoplasmata archaeon
TAGCCGAGACGACCTCGCGGATAGGATGGCGGCCCTCGCGGCGCCGGCCCCCTGAGGGAGGGTGGGAGTGGGTCGAAACGCTAGCGACCTCTTTGTCTTCGTCGGGAAACGCCTCGTCCAGCTTCTCCCCGTTCTCCTCGGGATCGTCATCCTCACGTTCTTCATCCTCCACGTCGACACGAACGGCATCTGCTACGCCGAGAACCCGCACGCCGGGCGCGGGACGATCGCCGCGTGCGAGGCGACGTACAGCCAGCCGATCCTGAACCAGTTCGGGACGTACTTCTGGGGCCTCGTCCACCTCCAGTTCGGCGCGTCGTACCAGGGGACCCCGGTGGCCCCCATCATCGCCCAGCGGCTCCCCGCGACGGTCGAGCTCGTGCTCGCCTCGCTCTTCCTCATGATTGTCATCGGGATCCCGCTCGGCGTCATCGCCGCGCAGTACTCGGGCCGGTGGGCGGACCACCTGGTCCGGTTCTTCTACCTGAGCGGATGGGCGACCCCCACCTACCTCGGCGCGGTGATCGCGGCCGTCTTCTTAGGGCCCGCTTTAGGTCTGCCCTCGAGCGGCGACTACTCCACGACCAACGTGCCGTTCCCCCAGTACACCCACATGTCCGTCCTGGACGCGCTGATCGCGGGCAACCTGCCCTACACCGTCGACGCGCTCCAGCATCTGATCCTGCCCGCGACGGTCCTGGCGTTCATCAACATGGGGATCGCGACCCGGATGACCCGGGCCTCGATGCTCGAGATCCTGCCGCTCGACTTCGTCCGCTCGGCCCGGATGAAAGGGCTCTCCGAATTCTGGGTGATGTACAAGCACGCGCTCCGTAATGCCCTCATCACCACCACGACCGTCCTCGGCGTGACAGCGGGCGGCCTGCTCTCGGGGACGGTCGTCGTCGAGGAGGTCTTCTCCTGGCCGGGGATTGGGGAGTACGCCTACACGTCGATCGGCGGGAACAGCTCGGTACCGAACTTCGACGGAGCGATCGCGGTCGCGATCATCTTCGCGGTCGGGGTCGTGGTCGCGAACCTGATCGCCGACATCCTCTACGGGATCCTCGACCCCCGCGTGGAGTGGAGGTAATCCCTGGCCGCCCCCGCGACGAGTCGGACCGGCGCCTTCCTCCAGCGCGCCCGCGCGAGCCTCGACGTCTTCTGGCGGGTCCTGCGCGCCAACCCGCTCTCGCTCGTCGGCTTCCTCCTGGTGGCGATCATCTGCCTCGTGGCGCTCGTCGTGCTCGTGGCGCCCCACGTGCTCGTCCCGTACGGGCCCCAGCAGGAGACGGGCGTCTACAACCAGGCCCCCTCCTGGAGCCACCTGTTCGGGACCGACGGCAACTCCTTCGACATCTACTCGAACACGATGCTCGCCCTGCCGCTCGACCTCGGCATCGGGATCTCCCTCGCCGGGGTCTCGATGCTCGTCGGCGGGACCCTCGGGCTCGTCGCGGGGTTCTACAACCGGCCCGGCACCCTCCAGGGAGCCGCCTCGGTCACGATCCTGCGGGTCACGGACGTCTTCCTCGCCTTCCCGAGCCTGATCCTCGCCCTGGCGATCACGCGGGTCGTGGGCCTCGGGGTCCTCCCGGTGATGTTCGCGATCGGCGTTACCTGGTGGCCGTACTACACCCGGCTCGTGCGGGGGGAGGTCCTCGCGCTGCAGCATCTGCCGTACGTGACGGCCGCCCGCGCCGCGGGGGTCTCCGAGGGACGGATCCTGCGGCGCCATATCCTGCGGAACCTCCTCGAACCGCTCGTCGTCTACTTCACCCTCGACATCGGGACCGTCCTCGTCACCTACTCGACCATCGGCTACATCGGGGTCGCGAGCAAGTACCCCGGTCCGCAGCCCGAGTGGGGCGCGATGCTCGCCTACTACCAGGAGTTCGGCTCGATCACGACCAACTGGTGGCTGGTCGCCTTCCCCGGGCTGGCGATCTTCATCACGGTGCTCGCCTTCAGCCTGCTCGGCGACGGCCTCCGCGACATCCTCGACCCGCGGACCCGCCGGGCCTTTGTCCGCTCCACCGCCCACGAGCCCCCGGCCGAGGCGCCGACCTCCGGCTCGGGAACGCCGGAGCCGCCGGAACCCGAGGCGTCCCTCCCGGCGGGCCCGACGATGACCGCCGCCCCCTCGGCCGTCGACCCTCGGGGCCACGGAGCGGGCGGATGACGGAGCCGGTCGTCCAGGTCGAGCACCTCTCGATCACCTACACGGTCGGCGCCGGGGTCTTCTCCGCGGTGTCGGACGTGTCGCTCGACATCGAGCCGGGCCGGGTCGTCGGGATCGTCGGGGAGACCGGCTGCGGCAAGAGCACGCTCGCCCAGGCGATCCCGCGGCTCCTCCCCGAGCCCCCCGCCTCCATCGGCGCGGGACGGATTGTCTTCCGAGGGACCGACCTCGTCCGGGTGCCGAAGCGCCAGCTCCCGATGGTCCGGGGGACCGGGATCGGGATGATCTTCCAGGAGCCGCTCAATTCGCTCAACCCGGCCTACCGGGTCTACGACCAGATCGCGGAGGCGATCCAGATCCGGCACTGGCGCGAGCTCGGGTACCTCAAGACGTTCCAGGGCGGGGAGAAGCCGTTCGACTACTCGAAGCGGCCGACGCCCACCGCGTCCAGCGTGCTCTCGAAGCCGCTCGTCCCCCCCACGCTGGTCGAGAAGACGGAGGGGCACCAGCTCCGCACGCGCGCGGACTTCCGGCGGGAGGTCCTCGAGTACCTTCGGCTCGTCCGCATCAACGACCCGGAGACGATCCTCGACCGCTACCCGCACGAGCTCTCGGGCGGGATGCGCCAGCGGATCATGATCGCGATGGCGCTCAGCGCCAAGCCGTCGCTCCTGATCGCCGACGAGCCGACCAGCGCGCTCGACGTCACCATCCAGGCCCAGGTCCTGACGCTGATGAAGGACCTGATCGACGAGGTCCACGCGGCGATCCTGTTCATCAGCCACGACCTCGGGGTCATCGCCGAGATGGCGGACGAGGTCGGGGTGATGTACGCCGGCCGGCTGATCGAGTACGGCCCGGTGGATGACGTCTTCCGCCACCCGAGCCACCCGTACACCAAGATGCTCCTCCGGGCGGCCCCCCGGAAGTACAAGTCCGACGGCCCCCTGAGCTCGATCCTCGGCTCGGTCCCGAACCTCTCTCGGCCTCCGCCCGGATGCCGGTTCAACCCGCGCTGCCCGCTCGTGCAGCCGAACTGCCGGCTCGACCCGCCCCCGCTGACGCCGGTCGAGCCGAGCGGCCAGCACCGGAGCGCCTGCTTCTATTGGGAGAAGGTGCCCGCGATG
>JASHTC010000072.1 GCA_030040755.1 Thermoplasmata archaeon
GCGACGATCGCGGCCGATCGGATCTCCTCCCGGTGGAGCTCGGGGAGCCCGTAAACGCTCCGACCGAGGAGCTCGGGGTGCGGGTGCGTCCGACCGTAGTAGCGCGGGTACTGGGCGGGGTCGCGAAGCCGGTAGTCGGCGGTGAGGTCGACCACGAGACCGCCGGAGGCGAGGACCTCGGGGAGGCGCTCCATCGACTCCCCGTGCGGCGAGGCCAGGAACGTCACATCGGCCCGACCGAGGCTCGGGTGGGGCGAGAACCGGAGCGAGGTCGCCGTGCGGAGGTTCGGGTGGGCTCGGGTGACCGCCTTTCCGGCCATCGCGTCGGAGGTGACCTGGCTCACCTCGACCTCCGGGTGGCGCAGGAGCAGGCGGAGGAGCTCCCCGCCGACGTACCCGGACCCCCCGACGATGGCCGCCTTCATCGTCGGCCGACCCCGACGGTGTACTCCACGACCCGCCCGGCGACGTCGGCACCCGTCGCGGCCGAGAGCGCCTTGAACTCGGGGGTCGGGTTCACCTCGTGGACCGTGAGCCCGCTCGGGGACTCCATGAGGTCGACCGCGAGCACCCCGCCGCCCACCGCCTCGGCCGCGCGCAGGGAGAGCTCCGTGAGCTCGGGGGTGAGCGGCGCGGACTCGGTCGTCGCCCCCCGGGCCGCGTTGGTCCGCCAGTGGGGCGAGTGGCGGTACATGGCCGCGACGATCTCGTCCCCCACGACGAAGACGCGGAGGTCCCGGTCCGGCTTGCGGACGTACTCCTGGACGTAGATGACCGAGTGCAGGGGCGAGGTCAGCGCCGCCTTGTGCTCGAGGATCTGCTCGGCCTCTTCCGCGTCGTCGACTTTCGCCATGAGGCGTCCCCAGGAGCCGACGGCCGGCTTCAAGACCGCCGGGTAGCCGACCTCCTCGATCGCCCGCATCGCGGCCTCGGGGGAGAGCGCGATCAGGGTCCGGGGCGTGGGGACCCCGCGCTCCTGCAGCCGGAGCGAGCTCAGGATCTTGTCGCCGGCCAGCTCCACGACCTCGGGGGAGTTGACGGTCGGGACCCCGTAGTGCGCGAAGCACCGGGTTGCGTAGAGAGAGCGCGTGTGACTGACGGAGCGATTCAGCACGACCGACGGGAGGTGGGCGGGCCGCGCGAGCCCGAAGGTCGTCTCGCCGTCATCGATCCGCTCGACGGCGATCCCGCGACTCTCGGCGGCGGCGAGGAGGGCCTTCTCCTCGGGCCGGATGATCGTGTAGAAGACCCCGAGGGTGAACCCGTCACTCACCCCAGTCCTCGGCCTCTTTCGGGGCGGGCTGGACCGCGAACGGCGCGGTCCCGAACACCTCCAGCTCCGTCCCGCAATCGGGGCAGGGGAAGACCTCCCCCAGGATCAGGTCGTGGCGTTCGACGCTCGCTTCGCACTGTGGGCACTGGGTCATGTTCGTTCCTCGTTCAGCAGTTCCTCGACGAGCCCGACCTTCTGGTCGAGCGAGGAGAGGGAGGAGGTCCGGGCGGCCAGCCGGGAGCGGGCCGCCTCGAGCTGGCGGGTGACGGCGGCGGGGGCGGGACCCCCGGCGGAGGCGCGTCGGGCGACTGCCGTGGCCGGGTCGAGGGTGCGGGCCGTCTCCGCGTCCGCGCCGGGCAACCGGGCCAGCTCGGCGGCCACGAACGTGCCGTCGTGGGCGCGCAGGTGGGCCCCGACGGCGTCGTGGGCGGTGCGGAACGGCACGCCGTGACGGACCAGCTCCTCGGCGACGTCGGTCGCGAGCAGCTCGGGGTCCGCGACGGCCTGCTGGAGACGGGCGGGGACGAAGACGAGTCCGAGCACGACCTCCCCGAGCGTGTCGAGGACCGCGGTGAGGGTCGCGACGGCGTCCAGGACGGGCGCCTTGTCCTCCTGGAGGTCGCGGTCGTAGCCGAGCGGCAGTCCCTTGAGCGTGGTGAGGAGGGCGATGAGGTCCCCGACGGCGCGTCCGGCCTTGCCGCGGATCAGTTCCGCCGCATCCGGGTTCCGCTTCTGGGGCATCAGGCTCGAGCCGGAGCCCAGGGCGGGCGTGCGCTCGAGGAAGCCGAACTCCTTCGACGCGAAGAGGACGACCTCCTCGGCGAGCCCGCTCGCGTGGACCGCGAGGAGGGAGAGGTCGAAGAGGAGCTCCGCGAGCGGGTCGCGGTCGCTCGCGGCGTCGAGCGAGTTCTCGAACGCCCGGTCGAAGGCGAGCCGTCGGGCGACCACGTCCGGGTCGATCCCGAGGGTCGAACCGGCGAGGGCTCCTGCCCCGAGAGGACAGACGTTCGCCCGCGCGACGGAGGCGAAGAGGCGGTCGAGGTCCCGGTCGAACCGCCAGTAGTGGGCGAGGAGGTAGTGGCCCACGGTGACCGGTTGGGCCCGCTGGAGGTGCGTGTACCCCGGCATCGGCGTCTCGCGGAGCTCGGAGGCGCGGCGAAGGAGGGCCTCCTGCACCCGGACGAGCCGGTGCGCGAGCGTGGAGACCGCGGCGCGGAGGTAGAGACGCTCGTCGAGCGCGACCTGGTCGTTGCGGCTGCGGGCGGTGTGGACCTTCCCGCCGACCGGCCCGACGATCTCGGTGAGCCGGACCTCGATGTTGGTGTGGACGTCCTCGAGCTCCTGCTGCCAGGGGAAGGTCCCCTCGGCGACCTCGCGGGCGACCTGCCGCAGCCCGTGCAGCAGCCGTCCGATCTCCTCCGGAGTGAGGAGGCCGACCTGGCCGAGCATCTCGGCATGGGCGATGCTGCCGGCGAGGTCGTAGCGGGCCAGCGGCCGGTCGACCGAGAGCGAGTTGAGGAACGGACCGACGGGCGTCTGCACGTAGGCGGGTGCGCGTCCGTAACTCGTCATCGGCGTCCCCCTCCCCACCGGCTCATGGCCGGTACTTCGCCGTCCGTGGGGGGGCGGAGGCGGTCGACGGGGTCTGGGCCGCCCAGGTCCGGGCGGGCAGCCCCCAGACGTAGATGAACCCCTCCGACATCTCCTGCCGGAACCGGTCGCCGGTCGAGTACGTCGCGAGGGACGGCTGATACAGGGAGTGCGGAGAGCGCCGGCCGGCGATCGTCGCCGAGCCTTTGAAGAGCTTCATGGTCACCTCGCCGCTCACGCGCTCCTGGGTCACCTGGACGAACGCCTCGAGGGAGGTTCGCAGCGGCGAGAACCAGAGGCCGTCGTAGATCAGCTGGGCGTAGCGCTGCTCGACCGTGCGCTTGAACTCCAGCACGTCCCGCGGCAGGACGAGCCCCTCGAGCGCCTGGTGCGCGCGGATCAGGACGACCGCCGCCGGGCACTCGTAGACCTCCCGCGACTTGATCCCGACCACCCGAGACTCGACGTGGTCGATCCGGCCCACCCCGTGGGACCCGGCGAGCTGGTTCAGCCGGGCGATGAGTTCGTGGAAGGGAAGCGGCCGGCCGTCCATCGAGACGGGGAGTCCCTTCTCGAAGACCAACCTCACGTACGTCGGGGAGTCGGGCGCCTCCGCCGGGGCCACGGTCCACCCATAGGCCGCCTCGGGCGGCTCGACGTCGGGGTCCTCGAGGACCCCGCACTCCACCGAGCGACCCCAGAGGTTCTCGTCGGTGCTGTAGGGCGAGGCGGCCGTCGCCTCGACCGGCACCTGGTGCGCGCGGGCGTAGTCGATCTCCTGCTCCCGGCTCATCCCCCACTCGCGGGCCGGGGCGATGACCTCCAGCTCGGGGGCGAGGCTCGTGGTGGAGAGGTCGAACCGTACCTGGTCGTTCCCCTTCCCGGTGCAGCCGTGCGCCACCGCGGCAGCGCCCTCCCGGTGGGCGACCTCGACCAGATGGCGGCCGATGAGCGGTCGGGCCAGGGCGGTGCTGAGCGGATAGACCCCCTCGTAGAGGGCATTCGCCCTCAGGGCGGGCGCGAGGAACTCGTCGGCGAACTCGCGTCGCGCGTCGGCGACGTGGGCGGCAACGGCCCCGGAGGCCTTGGCCTTGGTCCGGACGCGCTCGAGGTCGACCGGCTGGCCGACGTCGACCGTCACCGCGACCACGTCCAGGCCCTTGTGTTCCTTGAGCCAGGGGATCGCGACGGAGGTGTCGAGTCCCCCCGAGTACGCGAGCACGACCTTCGGGGGAGACATTCGGCTTCCTGGCAGACCCGGGACTCGCCCGTGGAGATTTATACCCGATGACCGTCAGACAACACGACTGGGCACAATTGTCCAGCATACAACACTCATGCCCGAACCGGAGCTCTCCATCGCCCGGCGGGTCCGGGAGTACCTCGACGGCCAGCCGGCGCTCTCGGACGCCCTCCGCATGGGCATCGCGAACTACTCCGCCGTGGCCCGCCGCGCCTCCGCGGACCTCGGGATCCCCGCCTCGGAGGCCGTGATCGCCGCCTGCCGGCGCTACCCCCGCGGTCGGGGAGAGTCGGCCCGGGCCGCCGGGATCCGTCGCGTCGCGCGCAAGAGCCGGATCGAGAGCCGCACCAAGGTCGCCGCCATCACCACCCGTCAGGGCGCCGACGTGCTCCAGCGGCTCGGGGACGTCGTCGAGGAGCTGCTCGACGAGAACTCGCTCTGCCGGCTGATCCAGGTGTCGAGCGGGACGGTCATCATCGTCGACACGGACTCCGTCCCCCGGGTGGTCACGCAACTGAGGCAGGACCAGGTCGTTCGGGTCCGGAAGGACCTGGTCGAGGTGGCGGTCGCGAGCCCGGAGAGCATCGAAGAGACTCCGGGCCTCCTTACCCTGCTCACGGGCATCCTCTCCGCGAAGGGGATCAACATCCTCGAGGCCCTGAGCTGCTACACCGATACGATCTTCCTGCTCGACGAGGACGACCTGACCGCCGCCCTCTCCGTGCTGAGCCGGGCGCTGCAGTAGGCCCGCGGCGGCGCGCGAGCTCCTTGACCCCCGGCTTCCGGGCGATGTCGGCCGTAGAGCGGGGATCACGGGGGAACGATGGCTGGGCCCATCCGCCCTCTCCGTCGC
>JASHTC010000073.1 GCA_030040755.1 Thermoplasmata archaeon
ATCGGGTTCGGGTACGGCCATCCGTTGATCGTCGGTCCGAACGTCAGCTCGGGGTCGATTCCGTGGGACGACCGGCGGAGGTCGATCGACAGGTCCTGACTCTGGCCGGTGCGCATCTTCCAGATGGTCGCGGCCCCGACGGCCGCCGCCATCGCCGAGAGGGCGAACACCGAGCCGAGGCGGATCGCGCTCGGGAATATCGGGTCCTGGCCGGCGAAGGCGATCTTCCCCCCGGTATCGGCCGGGGCCACCCCGGTCCCGGCGAGCAGGCGCTCGAGCGGCTCGCAGAGGTCGTCCTCCGGAGGCTCCGAGGCCGAAGGGGGCGCGGGGGAGGTCATCGAGCGGCCCCCGTGGGTGGGTCCTCGCGGTCGGCGCGGTCGGCGCGGTCGTAGCTCCCCATCGGTTCCCGCATCTCACTCGACATGGCCCAGATACATCAGCTCCCAGATCCCCGGGTCGCTCGCCTGCTCCACGAGCTTACCGTCCTCGTACTTTTCCACCATCACCAGCCCGCTGAACCGGAGGTACGCTCCGTCGATGTGCGCGAGGCGGGCGAGGGCGCGCTTGAACCCAGTGACCGTGTCCGCGAACCGCTCGTCGAGCAGGGTCTCGCGGCGCTGGAAGGTCACGCGGTATCGGACCCGCTCGTCGGCTCCGTACTCGTAGACCACCCGGTTGGCCACCGGCTTCTTGCTCTTCGGGTCGGTGAAGACGTCCTCGAGGACCAGTCGGACCTTCGACGCTCGGTCCGCGACGACCTGGCCGTTCTTCGCGATCATGATCTGGGGCAGTTCGGTGTGGCCGTAGGCCTTCTCGGCGTACAGGTACGCCGCGATCACCGAGTAGGGCCCGGCCTGCGCCCGACCCCAGTACCAGTGGTTGAGGAGCTTGGACATGGCGACGTCGCCCCAGTTGTGGTCGTGGTAGCCGATCCCGGTGAGGGTCTCGGGCGCGGCGCCCCTCTTCGAGATCGTCACGGTCACCTTCCCTTGGGGGACCGTGGGCAGCCAGGCGAACGTGTGCTCGTCGTGGGCCCCGAAGTAGGTCACGCCGGTCGCCTGCCGCCAGGACGGCACCTGACCCACCAGCGTCGCCTCGACCGTGAGGCTGTCGTCCACGACCTTGACCTCGTACGTCTGCAGGTTCCCTCGGAAGTAGCAGTCCTTTACCCGGACGTCGCAGCCCTCCTTGCTCGCGCGGAACTCCTCGGGCGTCGCGTGGACGAAGAGGTGCTGCGTCGGCTTCCCGGGCCGGTCGAGGTCGACCTGGACCATCGGCGCCTCCGGGCCTTTCGGCTTCAACAACCACTTCGTGTAGAACGTGACCACCAACGAGGACCCATCCTCGAGGTGCGAGTCGAAGTACCACCACTCGTAGCTCCCCGGGCCGCCGGACGTACGCATCCCGTCCTCCCACGGTTCGATCCGGTCCCGCTGGAGTCCGAGGCGGACGTAATCCTCGTCCCGGTCGGCCAGGCGGGCGAGCGGTGGGGCGCTCATGCCGCCTCCCGGCCCACGTCCTGCCCTCGATACGCGCGCTTGATCTCCAGAAGCGCGATCAGCGTCTCGCGGGTGTGGGCGATCCGCAGCGCCCCCACGCGGGCCCGCAGCGCGCGGTCGATCTGCTCGATGCCCCTCCGTCCGGCTTTCCCGGCCCGATGGCCCCGCTCGGTCAGGGAGAGCCTCACCCGGCGGCGGTCCGAGGGGTCCTGAGCCCGCTCGAGATACCCCCGCACCACGAGGACATCCACCATCTGGCTGATCGCCTGCTTCGAGACCCCCAGGAACCGGACGACCGCTTCGAGCGGGGCCCCCGTCCACTCCATGGCGTTCAGGATGACCTCCGCCGAGCCGGGGATGTCTCCGTAGCCGACCTTCGCCTGGGCTCGGCGAACGGCGGCCGTGTACGTCCCGCGCGTCACATAGAGCAGGGCCGACAGGGGGACGTCGTCGTAAGTGTCTCGGGTTCGAGGCTGCGCGCTCATTAGTCAATACCATAGATAGTCAAGTATATGGACCTTATGTCGGTAGCCGGCCGACCGCCCCGTTCTTCCCGCCCGCGCTCAACCAGGGGCTTGCCGGCGGATCCTCAGGTGGGGAACGGCGGACGTCGGGCCGGGATACCGACCGTCCCCGCCGGGGCACTGGCCCTCCCGGGGCTGGGTGGGCACCCCTCCCAGTACCGGACGGCACCCCGACTGGGCACCGGTGCCTCGGCGTTCTTCCCGGGCTGGGTCGCCCGAGAAGTTCGAATACCCCCTCCGCATCCGAGGGGCGAGGTGCGCCATTGACGAGCGAGCTCGAACTGATCCGGGACCTGTATCGGTACCACTTTCGAAAGCTCCGGAGCTATGGTCGAACGATATGGAGCCTCCCCGTGGCCGAGAGGTATCGGGACCGGGGCTCGACCTTCCCCTCCCTGGTCGACATCTACCTGCACATCCTGGACGACTACCGGTTCTGGTTCATCCAGGCGTACACGGGGAAGGGCTTCGAGGAGTTTCCGCTCGGAGTTCGGCTCAGCCGCGCGGAGGCCGAGCGGGCCACCGACGAGGTCGACCGGCTCGTGAGCGGGTTCCTCAAGAAGTTGCATCCCAAGGACCTCGACCGGAAATTCTACATCAAGGTCGACCGGAGGTCGATCACCATCCGGTCCATGCTCTTGCAGATGGTCGAAGGGGACCTCCAGCACAAGGGCGAGCTCAACGCGCTCCTCTGGCAGCTGGACGTCAAGCCCCCCGAGGTTGACCTTTCGCGAACGACACGATTCTAGAGGCGTTAGCCCCGAGGGAGCTCGGACCAGAGCAGTTTCGGCGGCTTTCCGGTACGGAGGAGGACGAGGCACTCACCGACGCCGGGGGGACGCATCGCCCCGGGGGGTACGGTCCGAGGACGGGTGGTTCCGTTCCGGTACTCGGGGGTCGAACCCGCCGGTGTTTTCCATCGCTCCGGTCTAAGGCTCCCTGCCCCCAGGGCGTGGGGCGACTCGGCCGTGGCGCCACCAACCAGGACCCGCACCCGCCGACCCGCATCGGACGCTCCCGACCGGGACCCGATCCCCGCCTCGATCGCGGCAGTTCGTCGGCTGGCGCTGGTCAAGCAACGGCTCGGGGGGGCCCGGGCGCGGAACGCATCCAAGGAGTCGATCCTTGCGTTGGTGCGGGACCTCGCCTATGTCCAGTGGGATCCGGTCCCGATCGTTGCGCCCTCGCACGTACTCTCGTTCTGGGCGAGACTCGGGGACTTCCGACTTTCGGACTTGGACGACCTGCTCTGGAAGGAGCGGCGGCTCTGGCAGCACTGGATCCCGTTCTCGGCCCTCGTCCTCACCGAGGATTTCCCCATCTACGCCTCCCTCATGCAGCGGTACCCCGACTCCCTTTCCGATGGGTGGGGGAGGCAGCGGGAGGAGGCTCGCATCTTTCTCCGCGAGCACGTCGCTCTTCGAAGAAAGATCCTGCGCGAGCTCCGAGACGGTCCACGGACCGTGCGTCAGTTCGAGGACCACGCACGCACGCTGCGCGACGAGGGCGCCTGGGGCCCGGCGAGCGACGTGTCGCTGATGCTCTACCACCTGCTCATGCGCGGCGAGGTGATGGTGGTAGGACGCGACGGGGCGCAGAACACCTGGGGGCTCCTCGAGAGCTTCCTTCCTCGCTCGGCGGTCCGGCCGGCGCTCTCGGAGGAGGACGCCGAATCCGCCATGGCCGAACGAGCGGTCCTGGCGCTCGGGGCGGCGACCCCGCGGGACATCCGCCTCCACTACGTCCGGGGCTGCTACCTCGACCTTCCGGGGGCGCTGGAGCGGCTCTGCGAGCGCTCGGTCCTCCGTCGCGTCGTGACCGATGGGTCCACGAAGCGGCCGGAGGAGATGTACGTTCACGAGCGGGACGTCCCCCGGCTCGAGTCGTTGGGCTCGGGTCTCGGGGAGCCCCAGGTCTCCCTCCTTCCACCGTTTGACAACCTGGTCTACAATCACATGCGTCTCCACCGGCTCTTCGGGTTCGACTACGTCCGAGAGCAGTTCCTTCCGAAGGAGAAGCGACGCTACGGCACCTACGTCCTTCCCATCCTCTGGGGGGACCAGCTGGTGGGCCGCCTCGACCCGCAGCTCGACCGGGCGAACGCACGGCTCGTCGTGAATTCGGTCCACGCCGAGCCCTCCGCCCCGACGGACCGCGCGGTCGGCCGCGCCATCGCCGACAAGCTCACCGACCTGGCGAGTTTCCTGGGCGCGGAGGACGTGGTGTATCCATCGACGGTGCCGGACGTTTGGAGGGGTACGCTGCGCTAGCGGGCCCGCCGTAGCCTCAGCGCCACGCTCGAGGGCGGCGGGTCGGGTGCGCGCCGGAGGCACCCATGCGCCCGGACGCTCGAGTCGGTGCGACTCCCGGGGAGCGCGCTAGTGTCCTTGGCTCATCGAACGTCGTTCGGAGGGGGTGGGCCGGCGACCGACCGTGATCCACACTCCGTCCGGATCGAGCACGTGCGCGGACCATCCTTCGGTTCTAGCGGGGGACCATCGCGTCGCCTTCGCGCCGTGCTTCAGCAGCCTGCGATACTCGCGCTCCAGCACTTCGCGCCCGACGGCGCCGAGCGTGAAGTCCAGATGGTCGAGAGCGGCACCGACCCGGTAGGGCGCATGGAAGATCGAGCCCTTCGGATACCAGTTGAGCTCGATCTCCTTCCGTGACCTGGGGTCCCGGAGGAGTACCCAGAGACCGCCCCCCCAAACCCGGGTGTCCCCTCGGCGGACTACTCGGAGGCCGAGTGCCTTCGTGTAGAAGCGCAGCGATCGCCGTAGGTCGGTGACTCGGATACCGGCTTGCTCGAGGCGCATGGCGAGCCCAAGGGAGGCGAGCTTCATATGCTCGGTTGAGAGCCGGTGAAACGGGTCGGCGGGGAGCAACGGACATCGCCCGCTCCTCCGGACCCCCCTCTGGGGAGGCGTCCGGGGGAGGCCGGTGGCCCCGTTCCCCCGCGTCGGTCGGGTCCGCACCCGGAAGTTGCCCCTCGATCCGGTCAACGTTTATCCCGAGTGTCGCGGTCGTGGGGGCCGGTGACCATGACGCGAAAGGTCCTGATGATCATGTTCATGACGCTGGATGGCCAGGCCCAGTTTCCGGTCTACGACGGGCCCCCGTACACCCTCGACGTGGAGGACCCGATGTGGACGCCCCGGTTCCATTCGATCGACACGATCCTTCTGGGTGCCAATTCCTACTCCAAGTGGGCCGCGTACTGGCCCAAGATGAAGGACAATCCGAAGGCGGTTCCCTTCCAGAGAGAATTCTCGCGGTTCGCCGACCGGGTGGAGAAGGTGGTCTTCTCCCAGAGCCTCCAGAAACCGGCGTGGGTGAACACTCGGGTCGCGCGAGGACCGCCGGCCGACGAGATCGCGGCGCTGAAGTCGAAGAAGGGGAAGGATATCGCTCTCGGCGGTGGACCCCGGCTCGCTCAATCTCTGTTGGCGGCAGACTTGGTCGACGAACTCCTGATCGCGATGAGCCCGTCGCTGGTCGGCCGGGGCAAGCCCCTCTTCCGCACGACGGACGAACCCGATTTCCCGGAGGATGGGATCCCCCCGGGCGCCCCCGGGCGGCACGACTTCCTCCTGGTCGAAGCCCGCGGCCTACCCGACAGCCAGGTCTTCCTCCACTACGCGCTCAACCGGTAACCCGGCTCGCTAGGGCGGGCGGGCCCGCCGTTTGATCGTCGCACTCGCGGGGAGGCTCCCGCTCGTGGGAGCCGACGGCTACGACGGCCCCGGGGGCTCGTTCCGCCGCAGCTCCGCGACCAGGGCATCCACCTGGGAGCGGATGGCGTCGCGAATCTCCCGGAACCCCTGCGCGTCGGCATGGTGCGTGTCCGGGAGGTCCCATCGACGCGGGCGAGTCTCGGTGAACCACTCCGGGCACGACGGATGCTCGAGCGCGCCGAGGGGGACACGGACGGTGGCCTCGCGGACCGTCTGCTCGGTCAGGCCTTGGGGAGGATGCGGAGGGAGCGGGACCCCGATCTCCGCGAGCGCCGGCCCGGTGTTGGGGTTCGTCGCGCGGGCCGGCGAGACTCCGGCAGAAACCGCGTGCCAGTCGTCGGGGCTCGATCGGTTGAAGATCGCCTCGGCCATCATGGAGCGGCCGGCATTGCCCACGCAGACAAACAGGACCGTCCGGTGTGCGGTCATCGCTCGACGCGCATCCGGACCCGGCGCGTGGACCCCCCTTCCTTCGGAACTAACTCGGGTCGGATGACCGTGGCATCGGCTCAGGCGTACACGCCCTTGGGCCGAAGGAACCTCACGACGTACCCATCCGGGTCGTTGATCATAAATGCGGTGCCGTAGAGACGCTCGGAGAGCGGCGAGTCGATGGGGGTCTTCATCCGTTGGGCCAATTCGTAGACCTCCTCGACGCCCTGCAGCTCGACCGTGATCATCACTCCGGCCCCGAGCGGAGTGCTGACCCAGTCGGCGTAGTCTTTGGACATCGTCCTCGGATTCTTCGGGATCCGGCCCAGCGCGATGACGGCATCGCCGATCCCCACCCCCGCGTAGTCCAGGTGACGGTCCTCCCCCTTCGTCTCCCACCGGAGGTCGAACCCGAGCGACCGGTAGAACTTGACCGAGCGATCGACGTCCTGGACGTTCAACATGACGCTCAACTCCGCCTTCATGGGAACTGCCCCGCTCGTTCCGATGCTCTTCTAATATAACAGCGCGAGGCGGACCTGGCCTGAACCCCCACGACCGAGTGACGGGGACGTCCGGTAGCTTGGGGCGTCGCGGGTCGCCCCTTCTGCGGGGTCCGCACCGGACGGACCGAACCTCCTAAGGAGCCGCAGCTTCCGACCGGTGCGTAAGCGCTCGCCGGGGCGGCCGGCGCGGGGGTCGGGAGGGCTCTCCGCCGGCCTCGAGCGCGGTGACGAGCGCCTCCAGGGAGGCGAGCATGGAGGCGCGACGGCCGGTGGGGAGGGTCTCCAGAAGCGTCCGTACGAAGGCTTCGCGTCGTCCGCGGGCCTGTCGGAGGACGGCGGCGCCCTGCGGCGTCAGCTCGAGGATCGCCTGCCGTCGGTCCTGGGCGCTGGGTCGACGACGAAGGTACCGCTTGCGCTCCAGCCGCCCGGAGAGCTGGGTGATCTCGGCCGGGGTGACGGACAGGCGGCGGCAGAGTGTCTGGGAGTTCGCGGGCCCCTCCTC
>JASHTC010000074.1 GCA_030040755.1 Thermoplasmata archaeon
GCTGTTCCGACGGAGGTTCCGGATCGCCGGGACCGGGCTCGTCCTGGGCATCGCCTTCGTCGGCGTCGGGGCCGTGGAGGTCGGCATCCGGGTCGCGTCGGGTTTCTCCCCCGAGTATCTCATCGCGCTGCTCCTGGTCGTTCTCGGCTTGGCCGTGGCCGGGGTGAGCCTGTACTCGGGCCTCCTCAACCCGGTCACGAGGATCCGCGGGGACGCTTCCGGCGTGACCTTCGAGCGGCGCTGGGGGCGTCCGCTCTCCTGGGCCTGGAAGGACCCCGAGTTCCGGCTGGACATCGATGACCGAACGTCCGACCCCGTGGGCAGCGAGGCGTCCCGCCAGGTCCTCTTCTTCGAGGGCCCGGGCCCCGTCTACGGGAACCTGACCCCCCCCACGATCGACGTGCTGCTCGACGCGGCGCGAACCTACGGCGTCCCGGTCTCCACGAAACAGCTGGAGGAACGGGAGGGCGGACAGGTGCACCTGGTGCGTCGCATCCGGCTCCGGCCCCGCTCGACCCACTGAAGGCGGGACGTCGCGGACACGGCGACCCGCGTCGCCCCTCGGATCCCGGGGGCCGTCTCCCTGTCCCCACCGGCCCGACCGTGAGTCTCATTTGCCGGGACGAGTTGCTTCGGGGGGCGCCGGACCGGAAGATGTCGGCCTACAAGCTCGGGGGAACGGAACGCGAGCGGGACCCGCAGTGGTCGCGGATCCGTTCGGCCCTCCTGCGGGCGAACCCGGGGTTTCGGGACGCCCAGCTCGCGTCCAACGTCCCCACCGGAACGAAGCCGCTCTTCCAGGACCCCCCGCTGGTGGGCCCCGGCTACGGACGGCTGTGGGAGGTCACCTACCAGCGCCCGTCGTTCTTCTCCCCGGACCAGCTGGTCAACGTGGTCACCGCGATCCGATGGGACGACCCCGAGCGGGCGGTCCACCACGAGACCCCCTGGCTGTACATCGGGGGCCGCCCCCGCATCTTCTCCCGCTCGAGCCCGGACATCCAACGGATCCTGGAACGGCAGAAGCGGGTCGACGGGAACCTCAAGGGCTACCTCACCGGGGACCCCGGGTTCGACCGGGCCTGGGCGTTCTACGCCTACCGAGCGCGGCCGGCGGAGGTCCTGCGCGACCCCGAGCGCCGGCGCTGGCTGCAGACGCTCGCTGAGCTCCGGCCGCGACGGGGGGACGAGATGCCGACCGTCGCGTCGGTCGGGACGACCATGGCCCTGGGCGTGGTCGTGAGCGAGTCCGACGCGACCGTGCACCAGGCCGGCCGCCTCGTGCGCTCGTTCAGCGAGCTGATCGATGCGATCGAGCTGTCGACCGGTAACCGTCCGGCCAGCCAGGTCCCGGTCCCGATGGACCTCCTGCCCGACGGCACAGGCTACCCCTCCCCGACCCTCCGGTTCCGCTGCGCGCATTGTGGGCAGGAGACCCATCCCCGATTCGTCCCGGACTTCCATACCGAGATCTGCGACCAGTGCCGTAAGGGGCTCTACAGCTCCTAGGGAGCGCCCCCGCGAGGGGGCCGCGTTCGGTCCCCACGGTCCGGGCGGCGGCTCGACGCCGGGCGGAGCGCGGGGCACCGCCGCGTACCGGGTCCGGACTCGAGGACTCAGGGGCTCGGTTCGGGTCCGGCCCGTTCCGTTCCGCCGGGTCCCTCGCCGAGCATCGGCCCCCCATCGGCCGTCTGGTCCGCGTCCGGTCGCTGCAGGAGCTGCTCGACCTCCACGATGTCCTTGGTCCGGTAGCCGCTGTAGACCCCCCAGACGTAGATCGCGGCCGCGAAGACGAGGAAGACCGGCGTATCCCAGGGCGTCGGGATGTACCCGTTCGGGTTCACGAGGAGACCGCCCACGGACGGCCAGGAGTTGTAGACCGTGAAGAAATTGAGGACGTACATCCCGAGCAGCAGGACGATGACCCACCAGCCGGCGTTGATCATCTTCTTGCCTTCGGGGTTCGACATCGAGTAGGCGACCAGCGTGGTCCCCACCACGATGACCAGGAGGAGGACGTAGTAGATCGCGAAGGTCGTGATCAAGGTCCCGTCGGAGGCCGGCGGCTTCGTGGCGGTCAGCGAGACGACGTCTCCGATGTAGAGGTTGACGTACCCCCACGCCGTGAGCGCGACCGTGAGGACCAGTTGGACCACCCCGAGGGTGATCGACGTGCCCTGGCTGAGCCCCATGTTCTTGGGCGCGTAGAAGAAGTAGTAGACCGGCAGGACCAGGAAGATGACGGTCATCACGTAGAACAGCCCACCGAACGCGGTCCAGTAGATCACGAAGGCGCCGCCGATGAACGCGACGGCCCCGACCCAGAACGCGAGAGGGAGCTTGAACGGACGCCGCAGGTTCGGCGCGTGCCGCCGGAGGGCGAGCAGGGTGAGCGGGCCCATGATCAGAGAGACCGCAAAGGCGTCGGTCACGAAGTCCGCGAACAAGAACCAGGAGGGGAACGGCGCGATGAAGATCCCTCCGACGATGGTCGTCACGACGAGGGCCACCCAGGGGATCCGCGTCCGGTGCTGGATCCGCAGCAGCGGCTTGGGGAAGAACCCGTCCGCGCCGACCCCGTAGACGGCGCGGGTGGCCTCCCCGAGGAAGACCCATCCCGTCCCGGCCGGCGAAATGACCGCGTCCGCCAGCAGGAAGGCGGCGAATCCGCCGAGGAGCGCGGGGCCCGCCTCCTTCATCACGTTATAGAAGGGCGCGGTGTGGAGCGGGCCGGAAGCCAGGCCCGACCAGTTGCCGGGGACGATGCCCGCGGCGGTCCAGTTGATGGCGCCGATGAAGACCACCTGCAGCAGCACGTAGAGGATGACGGCCGCGGTGATCGAGAGCACGATCGCCCGGGGCGCATCCCGCTG
>JASHTC010000075.1 GCA_030040755.1 Thermoplasmata archaeon
CTTCCACGCCCTCACCGAGAAGGAGATCGTGCAGATCGTCGACCTGCAGCTCGCTCAGGTGGAGGCCCGGCTCTCCGAGCGCCGGATCCACGTGGTCGCGACCGACGCCGCCAAGAAGCTGCTCGCGCGCGAAGGATTCGACCCCCAGTTCGGTGCCCGGCCGTTGAAGCGGACCATCCAGCGCCGGGTCGTGGACCCGCTCTCGGGCAAGCTGCTCGCGGGCGAGATCCGGGACGGGTCGGAGGTCGTGGTCGACGCCCGCGAGGACGAGGTCGTGCTCCGCGTGAGCGCTCGGAAGGGGGGCGGGTAATCTCCATGCCGGCGGCCGTGACGGTCGCGGTGGTGGGAGCACCGGACGTCGCCCACGAGCTCGGCAAGAAGGGCACCGCCTCCGACCTCACCCTCTACAACACCGTGCGCGACGGGCACGCCGAGACGATCGTCGAGCCGACCCAGTTCCCGGAGAAGTTCCCCCCGTTGGTGACCGCGCTGGCCATGGCGGACCAGTGCCTTCTGGTCGTCCCCGAGCTGAACCGGGCGGTCGCCGAGACGATCGCGACGCTCGAGCTGGTCTCGGTCCCGACCCAGGTGGTGCTGGGGCCGGCCGTCGGCGAGACCGAGGTCGCCCGGGTGCTCAAGGGGGGCCGCCTCGAGTCGGCGCCCCGCGTCCCGCTGGACCCGGTCCACCTGCGCGCGATGGTCGAAGGATGGAACGCCCCGGAGGTACCGGGGCCCCCGGTCACGGTCCTGGACCACGTCTTTCCCGTCAAGGGGGTCGGTACGGTCGCCCTCGGCGTCGTCCGCCAGGGGACCCTCCGCGCGCACGAGCGCCACCGCCTCTGGCCCACGCCCAAGGAGGTGGAGGTCCGCTCCATTCAGGTCCACGACGTCGACCGGAAGGAGGCCGGCTGCGGAGAGCGGGTCGGGCTCGCTCTCAAGGGCGTCGAGGCGGACGAGGTCGGACGCGGGATGATCGTCGCCCCGGCGGGGACCCTCTCCGAGGGGAGCCGCCTAGCGGGCGGCCCGTTCGAAAAGTGCCGCTACTATCGGGGTGCGGTGACGGACGGGGACCATCTCCACCTCTCGGTCGGCCTCCAGGTCGTCCCCGTCGTGGTCGAGCAGGTGGGCGCGGCCGGCGGGCGACTGGAGACGGATAGGCCCGTGGTGTATCGACCCCACGACCCGGCGCTGCTGCTCGACCTGTCCGCGCCCAGCGGGCCCCGGCTCGCCGGACGATTGACGCTCACCGGGCCGGCCTAACCCGCCCTCCCTCCGAGGGCGCGCCGCTCAGGCGAACGTCGTGACGGATTCTTTGCGGAGCTCTTCCTCGCCCACGACCTTCTCGATCGCGCGCTCGAAGTCCGCGAGCGTGACCATGTCGCGCTCCTCGCGGATCGCCCACATGCCCGCCTCGGTGCAGATCGCCCGGATGTCGGCCCCGGTCGCGCCCTCGCAGCGGAGGGCCAGGCTCTCGAAGTCGACCGGCTCCCGGATCGACATCCCGTGCGAATGGATCTTGAAGATCTCGGCGCGCCCGAGCTCGTTCGGGACCGGGATCTCGATGATCCGGTCGAAGCGTCCCGGGCGGAGCAGCGCGTCGTCCAGGATGTCCGGCCGGTTGGTCGCCGCGATGATCTTAACGTTCGCGAGCGGCTCGAACCCGTCCATCTCCGCCAGGAGTTGCATCAGGGTCCGTTGGACCTCGCGGTCCCCGCTGGTGGCGACCTCGAGCCGCTTGGCGCCGATCGAGTCGACCTCGTCGATGAAGATGATGGTCGGCGCCTTGTCGCGGGCGAGCTGGAATAGCTCCCGGACGAGGCGGGCCCCTTCCCCGATGTACTTCTGAACGAGTTCGCTGCCGACCAGCCGGACGAACGTCGCGTTGGTGTGGTGCGCGACGGCCTTCGCGATCAGCGTCTTCCCCGTCCCCGGCGAGCCGATCAGTAGTACGCCCTTGGGCGGGTCGACCCCGACCTTCTTGTACAGCTCGGCGCGGAGCAGCGGGTACTCGACGGCCTCCCGGATCTCGCGGATCTGGTCGCTGAGGCCCCCGATATCCTGGTAGGTGACGGAGGGCTTATCGACGATCTCGCTCGCGGTGACGAGCGGGTCGAGCGACGCGGGAAGTACCCCCATCACGGCGAGGGTCTGCTTGTTGAGCGCCACGCGCGAGCCGACGGTGATCTTTCCGTGCTCGACGGTCTCCGCCGAGTTGACCACGAAGTCCGGCCCGGTCGAGGACTTGACGATGACCCGGCCGTCGGTGAGGACGTCCCGAACGCTGCCGACGATGAGCGGAGGGTACCGGAGTCGGTCGAGCTCAGTCTTCAGTCGCTTGACCTCGCGCTGCAGACGGAGGATCTCGGCCTCCATGTAGTGCCGTTCGCTCTCGACGCGCTTGATCGCCTCCGCGAGCTGAGTGTTGCGCAGTTCGAGGAAGTTGACCCGGTCGAAAGAGTCGTGCGGCACCGCGGGCACTTCCGGTTCGCTCATCGTGTTCGGTACAGGCGCGCCCCGCCTCTCCCCGAGAATCAATAAGCGTGACGCCTTATAAGAAGTCCATTCCGACTCGGAAGCAGGACGGTCGATGGGGTCCGCGAGGGTGCAGCGCGAGGTGGCGTTTGCCCCGGGCCACGTCACCGGAGTCTTCGTCCCCGACCTCCGCGCCTCCGACCCACGGGGCCGCGGCTCGCGCGGGGTCGGCGTGGTCCTCGAGGTCGGAGCGACGGCCGTCGTGGAGCGTCGCGGGTCCGGGCCGTCCCGTCTGGACGTGCGGGATGAGACGGGGAGTCATCTGCCGATCACGGAGGAGGCCGCCCGGCACCTCGTGCCCCGAAACTCCGGTACGGTCCGGGTGCGGGTCCACCACGGT
>JASHTC010000076.1 GCA_030040755.1 Thermoplasmata archaeon
CCTCGATGCGGCCGGAGCTCGGGAGGAGCTGGCCCGCGATCTGACGGAGGAGGGTCGTCTTTCCGGCCCCATTGGGCCCGAGCAGCGCCACGATCTCGCCCGGGTGGACGACCAGGTCGATCGACCGGTTGGCGACGGTCTCGCCCCGTCGGCTCCGGTAGGTCTTGGATACGTCCTTCACCCGGAGCACGGCGCCCTCGACGTCGACGCGCGGTCCGGGCCGCTCGAGGGGGGGAGTCGCCACGGAGGTATTCCTCGGGGCTCCGGAGGGCGCCATGGGACAAGCGGCGGACGCACCTCCGACCATCACCGGAGGTGAGGGAGGGGCCGGGTCTAGGTGTACCGAGGCACCTTCGGGTCGACTTGGACGGACCAGGCGTCGATCCCGCCCGAGAGATTATCCACGGACGCGAAGCCGTGGCTCTCGAGGAACGCCGCGACCATCGCCGAACGCGCCCCGCCGTGGCAGTAGACCACGATGGCCCGGTCCGTGGGGAGCTCCCCCAGCCGTTGGGGAACCTCGATCATCGGGATGTGTACGGACGGTTCGATGGCGGCCAGGTCGCGTTCCCATCCCTCGCGCACGTCGAGGAGCAGCGGCCTCGTGCCGCCTTTCAGGCGCGCCGCGACTTCCTCCGCCGAGAGCTCCTCCACCATCGACGGGGTACCGGAGGACGCATCGCATAGGGATTGCGGTCCGCCCCGGTTCGGGGTGAGCCTAAATCCCCCGCGGGTTCTCGCCCCCGCGATGAAGGTCAAGGACCCCGTCTGCGGGATGGTCGTCGAGTCGACGGCCGCCCCGGTGCAGGGAACCTACAACCAGCGGACCGTGTACTTCTGCGCGGAGACCTGCAAGCGGACCTACGAGCGGATGCATCCGCCGGACTCTCGTTAGCCCGGACCGGCGCTGCCGAGCGGTGGGCCGATGGCCACGGACCCCGTCTGCGGGATGTTCGTCGAAGAACGGGGCGCCGAACTCCGGCTCGTCCGCGACAATCGTAGTTACTTCTTCTGCTCGCGGGGTTGCCTCGAGCAGTTCGCCGCGCCGGAGGTCGCCCGCCGGAGGCTCCGAGAGCGACTCGCCGTGGCCTGGCCGCTGGCCCTCGTCGTCGTCGGGCTCACGTACGCGGCCCCGTCGACCCGAGATTTCGCCGTCGCCGCCGGGCTCGCCGGGGTGGTCCAGGTGTACGCCGGGGCCCCGTTCTACCGAGGGGCCTGGGATGCGATCCGTGGGTGGGCCGGCAACATGGACCTCTTGATCGCAGTCGGCACGACCACGGCCTACGGCTACAGCGTGCTCGCGCTCGCGCTTCCGGGCCGCTTCCCGACGGCGTACTACTTCGATGCCTCTAGTCTGATCGTGGCCCTGATCCTTTCCGGCAACTACCTGGAGAGCCTGGTCCGGGGTCGGGCGGGCACCGCGCTCCAACGTCTGGGTGAGCTCCTCCCGAGGACCGCGGACCGGCTCGAGGGGGCCCTCGTCCGCGCCGTCCCGCTGGACGACCTGCGTCCCCAGGACCTGGTACGGGTGCTCCCCGGCGCCCGCTTTCCGGCCGACGGAGTGATCCGCGTCGGTCGTACGTCCGTGGACGAGTCCGCCCTCACCGGGGAGTCCCTGCCGGTCCCAAAGGGGGTCGGGGCGTCCGTGACGGCCGGCTCCCTCAACGGGACAGGGCCGGTGGACGTCGAGGTCACCCGGCTTCGGGGCGACAGCTTCGTGGCCCAGGTGGGTCGGCTCCTCTCCGAGGCGGAGGAGGCTCGGGTACCGCTCCGCCAGACCGCGGACCGGATCGCCGCGGTGTTCGTCCCGCTCGTGCTCGCCCTCGCGGCCGGCGCCGCCCTCGCCTGGTGGCTCTGGGGGGGAGCCAGCGCGACGGTCTCCGTGCTGGTCTTCGTGAGCGTGGTGATCATCGCTTGTCCCTGCGCGTTCGGGATCGCTACGCCGGCGGCGATCCTGGTCGGGGTGGGCCGGGCGGCGGAAGAAGGCGTCCTGTTCCGGGGGCAGGACTCCCTGGAGCGAACGGCCCGCGCCGACATCGTCCTCACCGATAAGACGGGGACCCTCACGAGCCCCGACCCGACGGTGGACCAGCTCGTGCCGGCCCCCGGCGTGACGGCCAGCTCCCTCCTGGAGCTCGCGGCCGGGCTGGAGTCGGGGTCGGAGCACGCCTACGCCCGGGCGGTCGCCGCACGCGCCGCGTCCGAGCACGTGGCCCCGGCCGCGGTCGACAACCGCCGGGTGCTCCCCGGTCGGGGCGTTCGGGGGGAGCGAGCGGGTCGCCCCGTGGCCATCCTGGACGGCGAGTCCGCCCGACAGGAGGGGGTCGACCTCGCCCCGCTCGGCCCCGCGGCCGCCGCGGCCGATGCCTCGGGGGATTCGTGGGCGGTCGTGGTCGACCAGCGGACCGTCGTGGGACTTCTCACCTTCCGCGCTCCGCTCGTGCCGGGGGCCGTCGAGGCCGTCCGGGCCCTCCATCAGCTCGGGCTCCGGGTCGTGATGGTCACAGGGGACCGAGAGGCGCCGGCCCGACGGGTGGCCGCCTCGCTGGGGGTCGACCGCGTCGAGGCGGGAGCTCGACCGGAGGGAAAGGTGGCGCTCGTTCGCCGGTATACCGCGGCGGGCCACCATCCCGCCTTCGTGGGGGACGGCATCAACGACGCGGCCGCGCTGGCGAGCGCGGACGTCGGGCTGGCGATCGGGACCGGAACGGAGGTCGCGAAGGAGGCCGGCCAGGTCCTGCTCCTTGCGCCGGATTTCCGGGGCGTGCCCCGGGCCATCGAGCTGGCCCGGCGCACCGTCCGGCAGGTGCGGTGGAACTTGTGGTGGGCGCTCGGGTACAACGCCGTCCTTCTCCCGATCGCCATGGGTGCGCTGGTCCCGCTCCTCGGGTTCGCCGTCTACACCGTCCTCCCCGTCGCGGGAGCCGTGGCGATGGGCCTCTCGTCCACGATCGTCGTGGTGAACTCCCTCTCCCTGCGTTGGGCGACCCTCGGGCGGGGCGCTCCCGTCCCCACCCTCCGTGCGGGGCTCGCTCACGGATAGGGAGACGTTTTCAACTCCCCCGACAAGCCCGCCCGACCGCGGACCCATGGCGTCGAGCATCGAGACGTTCGGACTGACCAAGCGGTTCGGTTCCTTCACCGCGCTCGACCACCTGAATCTCAAGGTGGAAGGATCGAAGTGCGTGGGATTTCTGGGCCCGAACGGCGCGGGCAAGACGACCACGCTCAAGCTCCTCACGGACATGATCTTCCCGACCGAGGGGGGCTGCCGGATCAACGGGGTCTCCGTCCAGGATGACCGCAAGCGCGCGCTCGCGGATGCGGGGGTCCTCATCGAGAGCCCGGAAATCTATCCGTCCCTCACCCCGAACGAAGCGCTGGGGATGGTCGCCGACCTGCGGGGGCTCGCGGCCTCCGACCGGCGGGACCGCATCCGTACGGTCCTGGGCGAGGTGAAGATGTCCGACTGGGCCGACCAGAAGGTCGGACGGATGTCGAAGGGGATGAAGCAGCGGATCAACATCGCCTCGGCGCTCGTCCACGACCCGGCGGTCCTGCTGCTGGACGAGCCGTCGACGGGCCTCGACCCGCGGGGGATGGCCGAGGTCCGGGCGATCGTCCGGGACCTCAAGCAGAGCCATCGGCTGATCTTCATGAGCAGCCACATCCTGAGCGAGGTCGTCGACGTCTGCGACGAGGTCGCCCTCATCGACAAGGGAAAGCTGCTCTTCTACGATACCCTCGAGAACGTCACGGCGCGCTTCGCGAACGGCCACTCGACGGTCGACGTCCTTCTCGCGCGCCCGATCACCCCCGAGGACGTGGCCCGACGGGTCACCCCCTTGCCGTCGGTGGCGGGCGTGCAGCAGCTCGACCCGAAGCGTCTGCGGGTCCGGTTCACGGGCGGGCTCGATGGCCAAGAGCATCTGGTCGAGGCCCTCGTGGGCCTCCACCTCGGGGTCGTCAGCGTCGCCGAGTCGGAGAGCGCGCTCGAGGAGATCTACCTGAGCCAGATCTCCCGGGGGGACTAGCCCGATGGCCTCCGCCACCGTCGACGCGCCGGCGGGCCGGCTCCAGGTACCGGGTTCGATGCAGCAGGTGCTTAAGCTCACCCGCTACCAGCTGCGCGAGTACATCCGCTCGCGACGGTTCGTCGCCCTGGCCGCGATCGTCCTCGTGATCGGGGCGATCCTGACCGCGGTCGTGGCCCACTTCCGGGGGGCGGTCATCTCGACCAACCTCGCCTACTACGGAACGTTCTGGGGCGGCGGGGTCGTGTTCGTCATCGTGCTCGCGGCCGTCTTCTTCGGCGGGGATGCGATCGCGGGGGAGTTCCAGAACAAGACGGGGTACTTCCTGATGGGCCTGCCGATGCGCCGGGCGACCGTCTATGTCGGGAAGTTCATCGCCGCCTTCGTCGCCTCCGTGGCGATGATGCTCCTGTTCCTCGCGATCCTCGTCGGCAACGGGGCCTACTACTTCGGGGTCAACCTGCTCCCGTGGCAGATCTGGCTGTCGCTCGTGCTCGCGCTGCTCTACCTCGCCGCGGTGCTCGGCGCCACCTTCCTGTTCAGCTCGCTGTTCAAGGTGAGCGCCTACGGGTTCGTCCTGACCGCGCTCCTGTTCCTGATCGGGTTCAGCCTCATCCAGGACGTAGTCACGATGCTCGTGAAGATCGAGCCGTGGATGATCATCTCCTACGCCGACTCGACGATCGGCGAGGTCTTCTCGACCAACGTGCTGTGGGGGCTGACCGGGACCGTGACCCAGAGCACGATCGGGATGGGCCCGCACGCGGTCACGACGACGACCTACACGGCGGGGGTCGGCGAGGGGATCGTGATCATGCTCGTCTACCTCGTGGTCACGGCGGCCGCCGGCCTCTGGCTCTTCGAGCGCGAAGAGTTCACGTAAGGGTCCCGGCCCGCGTAGCGCGCGCGAGCCGGCTCGCCGCGTCCAAACCCTTATGGGTCGGGGCCGGGTCGGAGCCGCTCGGCGATGGGAGACCAGGACCTCTCGACCGAGCTGGTCGGCCAGGGCTACCAACTGGTGGGACGGCACAGCGCGGTCAAGCTCTGCTACTGGACGCGCGAGTCCCTCACCCGGGGCCGCGATTGCTACAAGGGCCGGTTCTACGGGATCGAGAGCCACCGGTGCCTGCAGATGTCGCCGGCGATCGACTCGTGCAACCTGCACTGCCGCTTCTGCTGGCGGAACCAGGGGTGGGAGAACGACGCGGTGATGCCCGAGTATGACGACCCGGAGTCGCTGCTCGACCAATCCATCGACGCCCAGCGGAGGATCCTCTCCGGCTTCAAGGGCGATCCGAGCGTCCGGCTCGAGCGGTGGGACGAGTCGCAGTCCCCCCGCCACATCGCCATCTCGCTGACGGGGGAGCCGACGCTCTACCCGAAGATGAACCGGTTCCTCGAGCTGGCCCACGCCCGAGGGATCACGACGTTCCTCGTGACGAACGGGACGAACCCGGATGCCCTCCGGGCCCTCGACCCGCTCCCGACGCAGCTCTACGTCTCCGTGACCGCGCCCAACGCCGAGGTGTTCCGTCGCCTGACCCTGCCGGCCCAGGACGATGCCTTCCGCCGGCTCCGAGAGTCCCTGTCGATCGTCCGGGACCTGAAGACGCGCCGGGTCGTCCGCCACACCCTCGTCCGTGGCTGGAACCTCGGCTGGGTCGAGCAGTACGCCGAGCTCGACCAGCTCGCCCGGCCCGATTTCATCGAACCGAAGGGGTACGTCTACATGGGCAAGTCCCGCCAGCGCCTCGGGAAGGACCACGTGCCCACCCACGAAGAGGTCGGAGAGTTCGCGAACCGGCTCGCGGCCCGTACCGGCTACCTGGTCCTGGATGAGTCGCCCGACTCGAAGGTCTTCCTGCTCGGGCGGAGCCCGACCGGACGGTTCCTTCCCGGGCGCGAGCCCGTCCGGGAGCCGCTCGCCCCAGCCGCTACGTGAGGCGCCAGTTCAGGACTTCGACCAGCACCGCGGCCGCGAGGCCCAGGCCGATCACCAAGTAGGGGTTGATCTTGAGCGCCCGGGTCTCCTCCATGTCGTAGTACTGGATGAGGCCGGCGGCGCTCGAGAATCCGGAGCGGCGACTGTCGGGCATGCGCTCCCCTCGACGCCCGGGGGGGTATATATCGCCTCAGCCACCGCGGCGCGCCCGAGGCGACGCGGCCTAGCGCCAGGAACCGGGGCCGCTCCAGTCCAGGAGGGCGTCTTCGACCGCGTCGTGGAACCGGTCCATCAGCCCACCGCCGAGGCCCGTGCCCCGCCCGTTGAGCAGGCGGTCCAGGAGCGGCCGGGGGGGCCCCAGCCGCACGGTCTTTCCGACGGGGACCCCGGTGGCGGCCGACAGGGCCGTCAGGGCATCCTCCCGGTCGGCCAGCGCGTCGATCAAGCCGAGTTCGAGGGCCCTTCGGCCCGTCCACACCTCGCCCGTCGCGAGGGCCCGGATCTCCTCGACGGACCGTTTGCGTTCCCGGGCCACGAGGGAGACGAACTCGTCGTACCCCTCTTGCACGATCCCCTGCATCTTCGCCCGCTCCACGTCCGTCAGCGGTCGATATCCCTGGTAGGCGTCCTTGTGCTCGCCCGCGTGGAGCAGTTCGACCGAGACCCCCACCCGCTGCAGGAGCTCTCGCACCGCGACGTGCGGCAGCACCACCCCGATCGAGCCGACCGCCGACTCGGGATAGGCGAAGACCTTCCGGGCCCCGAGCGCCGCCATGTAGCCGCCGGAGGCGCCCATCGACCCGATCGCGGCAAAGACCGGCTTGGTCTGGTCGAGCCGCTTCACGGCCAGGTAGAGGTCCATCGAGGCGATCGACTCGCCGCCCCCGCTCGAGATGTCGAGGAGGACGCCCTTGACCCGGGCCCGCCGGCGCAGGTCCTGGAACATCCCGAGATACGGCTGGACCGACCGTTCCCGGATCGTGCCTCGGAAGGGGACGTAGGCCAATCGCTCGCGCATGCGGGTCGCGGGCCCGAGGCCGGGGTCAGATATATCCTCGAAGAACCGTACCCCGAGCGACGGACCCGCGCCGCCGGGGCACGGAGGCACAGGGGGGCGCTCGGGAGGAATGCGGGAGCCGGTCCGGTCCGAACCACCGGGCCGGTGCGCTCTGCGGAGGAGCCGGCCGAGGATCGCGTCAGCCCCGGCGTCGCAGGAACGCTTCCACCGTCGCCATGTACCGGGAACGCTCCTCCCAGAAGGCGGTGTGCGAGCTCTCCTCGAACAGTCGGAGCTCCGAGCCCCGGATCCCCTCGTGGATCGACCGCGCGACGGTCGGCGTCACCTCGTCGTACCGGCCGGCGGTGACGAGGGTCGGCGCCTCGATCTCGCCGAGCCGGCCGGTGGCGTCCCACCCGGCGATCGTCCCGACGATGGTGAACTCGTTCGGGCCGTTCATCGTGCCGTACTTGGGCAGGCTCACGTGCTCGAGGGTGTACGTCACCTCGGGAGGCCACGGGTCGAGCCGGCAGAGGTGCCGACGGTAGAACTCGTGGACCGCCCGTAGGTAGGCGGGGTCCTGGAACTCGCCCCGCGCCTCGTGATGTTCCAGGGTCTCCCGCACGGACGGGGGGAGCTCCCGTTTCAACCGCTGCATCTCTCGGACGGCGAGCGGGACGTCGGCGAGCCCGCTCGCGCTGATCAACGTCCGAACCCCCTCCGGATGCGCGAGCGTGTAGGCGATCGCGAGGAGTCCCCCGTAACTGGAGCCGAGCAGATGCACCCGACCCAGGCCCAGGCCTTCGCGCACCCGATCGAGGTCTTCTACGTCGCGGTCGATCGAATACTCCGAGGACTCCCGGGCCCGCGCCGAGCGTCCGCAGCCGAGCTGGTCGTAGTACACCACGTGGTAGCCGGCGCGCGCCAGGTCGTCGAACGACCGCAGATAATCGTGGCTCATCCCGGGTCCCCCGTGAACGGTCAGGACCGTCCCCCGAGCCCCCGGCGCGCCCACGCTGCGCCAGTAGAGCCGGTACCCCTGGACGAGGAGCTCGCCCTCGCGCACCTGGGGGGAGGTCGGAGCCACGCTCCGGTAGGCGGGTACCCTATTTTGCCGTCGAGGTCAGCACCGGAGCCGGGCGGGGGTCGGTGGCGTCGCGCGCGATCGGTGCGCGGCCCACCCACCGGCGGTGGGGACGGGAGCGGTGGCCCGCCGGTCCATCGGCAGCTGTTGGGTCGTTCGGTAGAGCAGGGCTCTCTCGGCGGGTTCGGAGATGACGATGGCGTTCATCGAGAGGGAGGAACGCTCGAGGGGGCATCCCCCGGACGCACGGGGGAGGCTCACGACCGGTGAGCGCGGGGAGTGCGTGACGGAAGCGATATCGGAGCGGTGGGGTTCGGGGGCCGTGTCCTCGGCGCGGCCCATTGTCCACCTCCGAGAGCCCCCGTCGGACCTCGATGCGCTCATCGAGTGGTTCGACCGGCTCAGCTACTCCCTGGTCCTCCTCGAGCGGTACCCCCCGGCCGACCTCGCGGGGGCGGTCGGTCGTCTGGACGCCTCCGTGCGGGACCATCTACGTCGGGTTCCGCCGGAGCGGGCTCCTCCGGACTCCCTCGACGGTCCGGTCCGCGAG
>JASHTC010000077.1 GCA_030040755.1 Thermoplasmata archaeon
CCGATCGAAATCTGGGGACCCAGCGCGTAGTAGTACGTGCTTCCGACCTGCGTCCCGTTCGGGCCGTGGGAATAGATCGCATTCGAGCTGAGGGCGACCGCGGAGCTCGAGAAGTTCCACACGTTGTCGAGGATGAGGAGTTCGTGCGAGTACGGGGAGTACTCGGCGACGTTCTGGGTCCAGAACGAGTACGACGCATCCCCGAGCAGCGTCACGTCCTGAAGGACGGCGTTGAGCTGCACTCCGTAGAGGTCCGGCGCCGCCAGGTCCATCGTGAGCCCGCTGAATTCCGTCGGGTCGAACGTACCCTCGAGCCGGGGGGTGCTGAGGTTGTCCGCGACGAGCGTCCCCGAGCGGTTCTGCACTCCGTAGTCCGCGATGCCGATCGGGGCCGGCGCGGTGGAGTATGTCGGTCCGAGAAGCGAAGCCGGGGTCGGGGGAGAAACGAGCCGGTCCAGGTCCGGGAGGAACGCGTAGCGGAGCGGGACCCCGGCGGCCTGGATGGCCGCGACCGTCTGGGTGAGGCGGTCGGCACTCCCCGAGAGGTTCCCGGGCTGGGGGGCGGTGGGGGTAGCGAGGGAAGCCGAGAGCGAGCTCGAGTCGGCCGCGGCCGGAACGGCGGAGAGCGCACTTCCCGCGGCCGTCGTCGAGGCAGAGACCGGGACCTGGCCGGGCTCGGGACCGGACGTCGCGACCGCGGTTCCGGCGGAGGAAACCACCAGGATGACGAGGAGCGGGACGACTCGAAGTACCCCGCGCAGGCCGGCCCGCACGACCCTCCTTAGCTCGCGCGGGGTTGATACACCTTCCGGGTTCCCCCCACGGCCGAAGGGGAGAGAGCGGCCCCGGCCGCGCTCCTCCCGGTGCGAGCTAATATGAGGAGCACGTCAGTCCCCCCGCTGTGCCGTTCTCTCCGCTGCGGGGGTTTCGGGACTATCCGCCTCCGGAAGCCGGCGCCCGCTCCGAGATCCGACGGCGGATGCGCGCCACCGCCCGTCGGGCCGGCTACACCGAGCTCGAGGTCCCCTGCGTCGAGAGCTTCGAGCTCTACCAGATGAAGAGCGGGGAAGGGATCGCCACCGAGACCTGGCTCTTCCGGGACAAGGGCGACCGTCCGGTCGCGCTGGTGCCCGAGACCACTCCGTCGGTCGCCCGGATCTTCGCCGAGCGAGCGAAGTCCGAGCCGTTGCCGGTGAAGTGGTTCACCATTTCGAAGGCGTGGCGGTACGAAGAGCCCCAGGCCGGGCGGACCCGCGAGTTCCTGCAGTTCAACCTCGACATCTTCGGGGTGCCGGGCGTGGAGGCCGAGGCCGACCTCCTCGCGACCGCGGCGATGTTCCTGGACGACGTCGGGGCCACGGGCCTGTACGCTTTCCGCCTCAACGACCGGGCGGTCGCCGAGGGGATCGGCGCGCTCTACGGGGCGCAGGACATCCCGCGCTTCTTCCGGGCGGTCGACCGGTACCACAAGATACCGCCCGCCGAGTTCGAGGGAGAGGTGCTCCAGGCGGGGCTCTCCGAGGACGCGGCCCGGGAGCTCGCGAGCCTCTTCACCACCGCCGGCACCGGGGTCCCCGCGCGCGAGGTCGAGCCGTTCTTCCAGGAGCTCGAGCGACGGGGCCTCGGGCAGGCCGGCCAGGTCGGCATCGACCGGATGCGGCGCCTCTTCCGCCTGCTCGAGCGGGCGGGGCTCTCGGGATGCGTCGTCTACGACCCCACGGTCGTCCGCGGGCTCGCCTACTACACCTCCACGGTCTTCGAGGCCTACTCTCGCTCCGGCGACACGCGGGCGCTCTTCGGCGGGGGACGGTACGACCACCTGGTGGAACTGTTCGACGGGCCGGCGATGGCCGCCGCCGGGCTGGCGATCGGGGACCAGACCCTCGAGCTCCTCCTGAAAGGGGCGGGCCGGTGGCCGGAGGGAGAACCCCCCCTCGACACCTACGTGGTGGTCAACGAACCCACCCGCATGCCGGAGGCGATCGAGCTGGTGCAGGAGTTGCGACGCGCCGGGCTCAGCGCCGACTGCGACCTGCTGGGCCGCTCGATGTCCAAGCAGTTCAAGGAGGCGGGGCGGCGGCGTGCCCGCCGTGCGTTGATCCTGGGGTTGAAGGAGGCCGGGCCGGGTGCGATAGTCGAGCGTGATCTGACGACGGGTGCCCAGCGTGAGGTGCCGCGGTCCGCCGTGTCACGACCGGGATAGCGGACTCGATCGTCTCCCCGTCCCACAGCAGGATGCCGGGCGGCGACTCGGCGCCCGCCACGTAGCCGTACCAGTAGACGACGGCCCCCTCTCCGAACAGCTCGGTGTAGGGGGCGAGCTGCCGGCGCAGGTTCTTGCGGAGCTCCACATCGTCGCCGAAATTCGCCTTCGACTCGATCCAGGTGAGCTTCTGTCCGTTGTAGTGGATCGGCTCGTCCAGGAGCGCGTCGGGGGTCTTCGCATACTTCCCTCGGAGGTCCTTCTCCGTCCGGTAGCCGATCCCGTGCTTCTCAAGCCAGCGCGCCAGCCGCTCCTCCCCCCGGCGTCCCCGCTCCCGCTGGAGCTCCATGCCGTGCGGGGAGTAGATGCGGTCCGCGGCCAGGAGCTCCTCCACCTCCTTGCGGATCCGGTGGTCCGGCGCCGTCTCGGGATGGAGGAACGTCCCCCAGACCTTCTTGCGCGGGATCCCGAGCTCCCCCAGCATCTGCTGGCCCATGAGCACGGGGGGGAACTTCCAGTCCCGGGCGATCTCGAGGATCGAGCGTCCCTGCTTCCACTGGTGGACCAGCCGGGGGAGCTGCCGCTTGACCACGTAGAAGCGACGGGTCGCGTCGCGGGTGACCCGATGGGTATGGATCACGAAGAGCAGCTCAGGGTCGAGGTGCTCGGCGTTCGCGATCCGGTGGACGTCCTCGTCGGTGACTAGCGAGTTATAGAGGCGCTGATAGGTCGCTCGGTCCATGGAAAAGCCGGGAACGGATACTCCCCGTCGACCCGGCGGTCGAGCTTAAGGTTGGTGGGAGTCACTCGCGCCAGTCGAGGCCAACGGTCCGCAGCCCGAGCTTCGGGATGGGAGGAAGGCGCCGTTTGTGACGGTTCTGGGCGAGCCGCCGGGCGAGGGCCTGGACGGCCGCCAGCGGGATCCCGGTGCTCGCATGCACCTCCTCCTCCGTCCGCAGCTGCTCGAACCCGTAGAGGATGCGGTCGATCTGCTCGTACGGAACGCCGATCTCCCCCTCGTCGGTCTGGCCCTCCCAGAACCCGGCGGTCGGGGGCCGCTCCCGTACGGGAGCGGGGATCTGGAGCTCGAGCGCGAGCGCCCGGACCTGGCTCTTGTAGAGGTCCCCGATCGGCAGGAGGTCGACCCCCCCGTCGCCGTACTTCGTGAAGTACCCGAGCAGCAACTCGGACTTGTTCCCGGTCCCGATGACGAGGCGGTTGCGCTCGCGGGCGAGGGCGTAGAGGAGGGTCATCCGCAACCGGGCCGTCAGGTTCCCGAGCGTGACGCGGTCCGTCACCTCGGGGATCACGGCCCGCATCGCCTCCACGGCGGGGCCGAGGGGCAGGGTGCGGTGTTCGATCCCGAGCGCCTCCGCGAACTCCCGCGTCTCCCGCTGCAGCGCCTCCGGGTACCCCGGGTCGGGCAACAGCACCCCCAGGACCCGGTCCGCCCCGAGAGCGTCCCGCGCGAGGCGAGCCGTGACCGCGCTGTCGAGGCCCCCCGAGAGGCCCACGACCCCTCCCTGGCTCGCGGGCGGACCGGCGTGCCCGCGCAGGAACTGGTGGATGGTCGCGACCGCGTTCCGGGGCAGGCGGGGGGCGAGGTCGCTCATGCTTCGACCCCGAGCGGCTCGAGGGCCCGCAGTCGCTGCCACTCCGATCGGCAGCCACAGTCGAGCGTCTCGAGGGGGCCGAACTCTTGCCGCAGGGAGGCCTCCTCCACGGCCTCCAGCACCCGCGGGTCGCACCGTCGGCAGTTGTGCGGCCCGCGGGGTAGCCCCCCCGCGGTGGGGAAGGAGACGAGGCGGCTCGCACCGCGGAGCGGGGCCCCGGCCCGGAGGGTCTCGACGACCGACCACAGCCAGGGGGGTCGGTAGCGTCCCCGGCGGTACATCCACTCCACGACCGTCCCGCTCTGGATGTGCACCGGGTTCACCGAGAGGGCGTCGAAGTGGTCCCGTGCCTCTCCGATCGAGTGGAGGACGTCCCGGATCGCCTCGCCCTCGGTCAGGTAGGGGGGCTTGAGCAATAGGTAGGCCTTCGCCCGGAGGCCGAGCGCGCGCAGCCGGTCGCCGGCCTCGAGGTACTCCCGGGGCGGGGCGTTCTTGTGGACGAGCCGCCCGAGGACGTCCGGGTCCGCCGACTCGAGCCCGAGGGCGACCTCGAGCTCTCCGAGGAACCCCTCCCGGAGCGGGGTCAGGACCTCGGCCGTGGCAAACTCCGGGAGGGTCTCGAACAGCAGGCGACGGGCGCGGCCCGAGAAGGCGCGCACGAGCGCGAGCCGACTCGCCGGGTCGACCTCGCGGTCGTCCAGGAAGCTCCCCGAGGTGTACACCTTCACGTACGGCTCGTCCTGGTACCGGGCGAGCGCCCGGTCCAGCTGCTCGGCGAGCTCGGCGGGCGTCGCCGAGCGGCCGAGGGTATCCTTGGCGTAGCCGCACATCGAGCATCCCTTCTGGTCGGCCCAGTAGCAGCCGCGGGTGCGGAGGATGAGCACGAACGCGGGCACCTCCTCGGACCCGATCGCCTCCCGCTCGACCCACTGGTTGACGAACCGTCGCGCGTCCGCGGGGGGGGCCGGCTCCGGCCGACGCTCCCGGGCGACCGCCCGGGCCAGGGACTCCGGCATCACGACTCCATGAGCTCGACCTTGACGGTGTCGTCGTCCCGGACCCCGAGGGCCTCGCGGAGGAAGTCGGGCGCGACGAACTCCACGACGTCCTTGTAGTGGGTGCGGTCCGGATGGATCAGGTGGCATGGATGACCGTTCAGGCGGGCGGCAAAGCACGTCGCCCCCCCGAAGGTCCGCCCGCTCGCCTGGTAGCCGTCGATGCGGATCCCCTTCCAGTGGGCCACGAGCCCGACCTTGCGCACGGCCGCCTCCGTGACCCGCACGTTGAGGGTGCCCGGATAGGGAGCGTAGTTCAGGCGCTCGGTGAACTGGACGACGTAGCCGGGCTGCGAGAGGTAGTACCGCCCCTCGCCGAGCCCGCTCGCGACCTTTCCCTCGAAGGCGACCCGCGCCGGCCCCTCGAAGATCCGGCGGTAGGCGTGGAACTCGGCCCGGAGGAGCTCCATCGCCGCCGGCGTCAGGAGCAGCCGCTGTCGACGCTGCGCGAGCGCTCGGCTCAACAGGCCCCGTTTCTCGAGGGCCACGAGGTACCGGTCGGCCGCCTGTTGGCTGACCCCGATCTGTTCGCCCACCTCCCGGGACGTCATGACCACGGCGGTGTGGTCGGCCCCGAGCTGGGCCAGCAGACGGAGCACGGCGAGGTCCTCGCCCTTCGGGCGCGGTCGGGCGGGTTCGCGGGGGCTCGGGGCAGCGGGCACGATCAGGCCGGCGGGGTGGCCGCGCCTTGCGGCGCATGGAGGGTGACGACGTTCGAACCGCGGAGGACGACCCGGCCGAGGTGGCGGCTCATCTCGGCGGTCGTCTCGTCCGCCTCGTCCAGCACGAGGTTCATGTGTTCGTCCACCCCCATCAGCTTCCCCGTGAGCTGGCGGGCATCCTTCAGGACCAGCGTCACGCGTTGCGACACCAGCCGCTCGACCAGGTGAGTCGGGTTGACCGCCATCGACCGGACGACGGCCCTCGGCTCTTTAGCGTTTCTCGCAACGGAGCTCGCCCCCGCGAGGCTAAGGCCGCCGCGGGTGTCCCGGGCGCATGAGCAGCTCGGTCGAGGTGGCCAAGGGCCTGGACCATGTGGTGGTGGACCGCTCTTCCATCTCCTGGGTCGGGGGGGAGACGGGCGAGCTCGTCTACCGAGGGTACGACGTCCGCGACCTCGTTCCGGGGATCCCCTACGAGTCGGCCGTCCATCTCATCCTGTATGGAGACCCCCCGTCCGCGGACCCGTCCCCCGAGGTCGTGGCCTCCCTCCG
>JASHTC010000078.1 GCA_030040755.1 Thermoplasmata archaeon
TCCGAGCGCGCCCGTCCCGCAGCCGGCGCTCCTCCGCATGCTGCTGGACGCCGGGGCCGTCCGCTTCGGGGAGTTCACGCTCGCCTCGGGCGAGAAGAGCGACGTCTACGTCGACGTGAAGCGGGCGTGGACCGACCCTCGGCGGCTCGAGCTCATGAGCCGGGCGCTGGCCGCGCATGTGGGGGAGGCCGACCGCCTGGCGGGGATGGAGCTCGGCGCGGTCCCTCTCGTGGTCGCCACGGCCCTCCGGACCGGCCTCCCGTACGTCGTGTTGCGCAAGGTGGCCAAGGAGCACGGGACGCGGCAGGCGTTCGAGGGGGACATCCCCGCGGGCTCCCGAGTGCTGCTGATCGAGGACGTGTCGACCACGGGCGGGAGCTCGGTGCGGTCGGTCGAGATCCTCCGCGCGGCCGGCGGTCGGGTGGACCGGGCCGTCGTGGTCGTCGACCGAGAGGCGGGAGCGACCGAGCGGCTCGCCGCGGCGGGGGTCCGGCTCGAGCCGCTCGCCACCCTCCGCGAACTCCGCGGGGCCCGGGCGTGAGCGGGAGGGTTCTCCCCGACGCGACCGTCCGGTTTGACGACCCGACGGAGGCGAGCGGGATCTACGGGAAGGGGTACTTCGGGACCCCGGCCTCCGGCGGCGGTCTCCTCCTCGACCGGTACGAGGGCGTCTACCTCGCGGAGATGGGACGCGCCGAGGTCGCGGAAGGGAAGGGACGAACGGTCCCCTGGCCCGCCCTCTTCCGCAAGGCCGTCCGCTCGGACACCGGCTTCGCGGTTCGCTACCTCGTCTACCGGGACCTGCGGCAGCGCGGGTACGTCGTGCGGGCGAGCGCGCCCCCCGTCGACTTCACCGTCCTCCCTCGGGGCGGCATCCTGCACAAGACGCCGTCCCGGTTCTGGGTCGAGGCGCTCAGCGAGCGCGAGCCGTTCGACCTCGCCCGGCTCTTCGACCTGGCCGCGCGGGCCCAGTCGGCGAAGAAGCAGCTCCTGCTCGCGCTCGTGGACGAGGAGTCGGACCTCACCTACTACCGGGTGCGTCGCCCCTCGCCCAACGGCGCGCTGCCCCCTCGCCCCCTCGCGGTGCCGGCCGAGGGGTGGCTTTCGGTCGACCGCGTCACGGTCCACGCGCCGGGCGCGGTCGAGGAGCTCGGTCGGGCGCTCGCCTACGGCAGCCGGGTCGGGGACCGGCTCGAGCTGTCGCTGCTGGAGGCCGCCTACCTCGCCTCGACCGGGCAGCTCACGCTGAGGGAGGCCCAGAGCGGCCGGGCGGTCCCGTTCGAGCGACTCGAGGCCCGCGCCCGTCGCCTCGACCCGGGGTTTCCCGAGCGGCTCGCCGCCTATCGCGACCTCCGCTCGCGCCAGCTCGTCGTCAAGACCGGGTTCAAGTACGGCGCGCACTTCCGCGCCTACCCGCGCAACCCGGAGCACGCCCACGCCCGGTACCTCGTGCAGGCGGTGCCCGAGGCGCACCGCTCCCGATGGCCGACGATCGCCGGAGGCGTCCGCGTGGCCCAGGGGGTCCGCAAGGAGTTCCTCCTCGCCGGGGTCGCGGCCGAGGGCTCGGTGCGGTTCCTCTCCCTCGAACGGATCCGGCCCTAGCGCGCGAGGCGTGCGACCCAGCGGGTCAGTTCCCCATACGAGGCGCCGGCCGCCAGCCGCTCCTCGAGCGCGGTCCCCACGATGACCCCGTCCGCGCCGCTCGCGAGGGCCGCCTCGCGCGTGACCCGGTCCCGTACTCCGAAGCCGACCAGCACGGCTAGCTTCGGAGCGGCCCGGTGCGCGGCGTCGACCATGGGACGGAGCTCACGGGCGGACCGGGCGGCCCCGCTCCCGGAGGTGCCGTACCGTGCGACGAGGTAGAGGAACCCGCGGGCCTGCGCGGCGATGCGGCCGACCCGGTCGAGGGAGGTCCCCGGCGCGGCGAACAGCACCAGGTCGAGGCCGGAGCGCCGGGCCGCCCGGCGCCACGGTCCCGTCTCTTCCCAGGACAGGTCCGGGACGATCAAGCCGGACGCGCCCGCGGCCGCGAGCTCCTCGAACGCCCGGTCCAGGCCCCGCCGCCAGACGGGGTTCGCGTACGTCATCACCGCCGTCGGGAGGATCGCTGCGGCGACCCGGACACCCCGCCGCAGGTCCGACCAGCTCGTGCCTCGCCCGAGCGCCCGGCCACTCGCGGCTTCGAGGACCGGCCCATCGGCGATCGGGTCGGAGAAGGGGAAGCCCAGCTCCACGGCGGTGGCGCCACCGGCCCGGAGCGCCCGCACGGTCGCCCCGAGGCGACGGCTCCGCCCCCGGTCCACGAGGACGTAGGGGACCAGGTACGGCCCCGCGCCCGTCCGCCGGGCGAGCGCGTCACCGAGGCGCACGCCGCACCACCTCGAGGTCCTTGTCGCCGCGCCCGGAGAGGGTGACCACGACGTGCTGGCTCGACGGGCGCCGGTGCGCCTCCCGCACGGCCGCGAAGACGGCGTGGGACGGCTCGAGCGCGGGAAGGATCCCCTCGTCCTGGGCGAGCCAGCGAAACGCGGTGAGCGCGTCGCGGTCCCGGACCGCGAGGTACCGGGCCCGACCGGTGTCGCGGAGCCAGGCGTGCTCGGGACCGACGCCCGCGTAGTCGAGCCCGGCCGAGACGCTCTCCGTGTCGGCGACCTGACCGTCCGCGTCCTGCAGTACGTACGAAAAGGTGCCGTGGAGGATCCCCGGACGCCCCCGGGTGAGGGAGGCCGCGCCGGCCGAGCGCGGGGAGCGTCCGCCGGCCTCGACGCCGAGCAGGTCGACGGAGGTCGCGAGCAGGGGGTGGAAGGTGCCGATCGCGTTCGAGCCCCCCCCCACGCACGCCACCGCCAGGTCGGGCAACCGCCCGAACGCGCGGACCGACTGCCGGCGGATCTCCCGCCCGATGACGCTCTGGAAGTCCGCGACGAGGGACGGGAACGGGTGCGGGCCCACGGCCGAGCCGAGGAGGTAGTGGGTCGTGCGGACGTTCGCGATCCAGTCCCGGAGCGCGGCGTTGATGGCGTCCTTGAGGGTCCGACTTCCGGTCGTCACCGGGTGGATCCGGGCCCCGAGCAGCTGCATCCGTTCGACGTTGGGGCGCTGGCGCCGCATGTCGACGACGCCCATGTACACCTCCGTCCGGAGACCGAGCGCCGCGCCGATCATCGCGGTCGCGACGCCGTGCTGGCCCGCTCCCGTCTCCGCGATGAGCCGGGGCTTGCCCATCCGCCGTGCGAGGAGCCCCTGGCCGAGCGCGTTGTTGAACTTGTGGGCCCCTCCGTGGACGAGGTCCTCGCGCTTCAGCCAGATCTCCGCGCCCCCGGCCCGGCGGGTGAGGTTCCGGGCGAAGTACAGCGGCGTCGGTCGCCCTCCCAGGGTCTCGGACAGGGTGCGCAGCTCCCGTCGGAACGACGGGTCGCGGCGCGCCTCCCGCCAGGTCCGCGCGAGCTCCTCGAGGGCCGGAACCAGCGTCTCGGGGACATAGGCCCCGCCGTACGCCCCGAAGCGCCTAGGCATGGCCCGACTCGAACTTCGCGACGGCGTCCGCGAACGCGCGCATCCTCGCCACGTCCTTCACCCCGGGCGACCTCTCGATCCCCGAGGAGACGTCGACCCCCCACGGACGGACGGTCGCGAGCGCCTCGGCGACGTTCTCGGGCGTGAGGCCGCCGCCGAGCACGAACTTCCGGCCCGGGTTCGCGTCGACCAGGGCGGCGCAGACCTCCCAGTCCGGTCGGGAGCCGCTGCCCCCCGGCAACGGCTGGCCGGCGCTGTCGAGATGCAGCCTCGGGAAGCTCTCGGCGGGCGGGATCGACGGGGGCAGGGTCCCCGCGCCGGGGGCCCCGACCGGGAGCGACGGGACGAGGTGGTGCAGGGTGAGGTAATCGAGCCCCTCGGGGACCGGCCCATAGACCTGGACGCGGTCGACGCCGACCTCGTCAAAGAGCCGACGGATCAACTCCGCGCTCGGGGCGACCACGACGGCCCACGCCTCCGACTCGGTGGGGACGAGCCCCACGAGCTCGGTCGCGCGCTCGAGGGAGATGGCCCGGGGCGAGCCCGGGACCTCGATGACGAAGCCGGCCGCGCCGCCGTCGGGGACCTCCGGAAGAGTCGCGGGGTCGGAGAGGCCGCAGAACTTGACGAACGTCCTCATGTCGTCCCTCCGGAGCGGGTCCGACGGAGGCTCTGGAGGAGCCCGGCGGGGTCGGAGGAGCGGGCGAGCGCGCTCCCGACGAGAAGGCCATCGACGCCGAGCGCCCAGAATCGTCGGGCCTCCTCGGGGCCGTCGACCCCGCTGAGGCCGAGCAACGGCCGTCGGTCGGAGGCGGCGCGGACCGTCTCGGCGGCGACCCCGCGACGGACCTGCAGGGTGTCGAGGTCCCGCGCGTTGACGCCGTACATGTCGGCCGCCACGTCCTCGGTGCGTCTTAATTCTGCCCGCTCGTGCCACTCGAGGAGGACCTCCAGGCCGCGCGCGTGGGCCGCGCGGGCCAGCTCGGTCAGCGGCGTGTCGAGAAGGCCGAGGGTCTCGAGGCGGGCGATGAGCAGGACCGCGCTGGCGCCGGCGCGGGCGGCCGCGTCGAGCTGCACGGGAGCGACCACGAACTCCTTGAACAGCACCGGGCGCTCCGTCCGGCTCGCCAGGTCCCGTACGTCC
>JASHTC010000079.1 GCA_030040755.1 Thermoplasmata archaeon
TGCCGCGCCGAGGATCATCGGGATCGCGAAGAAATACGTCAGGTCGCGCACGTCGTTGGCCGAGTTCGGCCCCGGGTGCTGGATCACGCCGACGTAGACCGAGAGGAACGTCAGTGCCGAGGTCAGCACGATCCCGTTGAAGAGCGATATCCCCCCGCACGCGGCGAGCGTACGCCGCCCCAGCAGGCGGAGGGGGACCAACGGGTCGGCTTCCCGGAGCTCCCACCACAGGAACGCGCCGACCAGGGCGACCGCGCCCGCCAGCAGGGCCAGGGTCGGGTAGGCGGTCCAGGTCCAGCCGTCCTCGGTGACCTCGACCAGCGGCAACATGAGCGCGCCCACCCAACCCGAGAGGAGGGCAGCGCCGACGTAGTCCACGTGCCCGCGGACCTCGGGCCGTAGCGGACCGAGGATGAGCCAGAGCACGGCCATGGCGACGATCCCGATCGGGAGGTTGACGTAGAATACCCAACGCCAGGTCGTCACGTCCACGATGTAGCTCCCGAGGATCGGACCCGCCACGATGGAGATCCCCCCCGCGCCCGAGAGGATCCCGGTCAGCCGGGCGCGCATCTCGGGGGGGTATAGGACCGCGACCATCGCGATCCCGACCGGGATGAACCCACCGCTCCCGAACCCCTGGACCCCTCGGAACGCGATGAGCTCGCCCAGGTTCTGGCTCAACCCGGCGAGGGCGGACCCTCCGATGAAGATCACCAGTCCGGCCAGGAAGACGTTGCGGCGGCTGAACCGGTCCGAGAGTTTCGAGAAGATCGGGATCGAGACGGTGGAGGTGATGAGGTAGGCTGCCACCACGAATGTGACCCCCGCGGTCTGATGCAGCGAGGCCGAGATCTTCGGGAGCGCGGTGTTGACCACCAGGGCATCCATCCCCGCCAGGAGGATCGCCAGGAAGAGGCCCAGCAGGACGAGGAAGGAGGTCATCCCCGAAAGCGTCGGTCGGGGAAGCCCCGGTTCCGCAGCGCCGACCCTGCTCTCGGGCGTCATGGAGGTCCAGCAAAGATGACGCACAGTCAGAATATTAAATTTATGTCATAATTGTTAGACAAGTTCACTTTGGGGTGGGGGAATCGAGTAATACGCCCGCGGGTGTGAGCCGGGTCGAACACGGACCGTTCCGACCGGGTCCGAGACACCCGCACTCCATGCCACGAGTCCTTCCTGATTACAAGGTGCAGGCGAAGGCCCGGATCGCCCAGGCGGGGTTCGCCATCTTTGCCAAGAAGGGATTCCGCAACACGACCATGGAGGATATCGCGAAGGCGGTCGGCGTCAGCAAGGGGGACCTCTACCTCTACTTCCGCAACAAGGCGGACCTCCTGCGGGAGATACAGTCCTCGGGGCAGCGCGAGATGCGCCAGCGACTGAACCAGATATCCCGGGGGCAGGACTGGATCGGGGTGTTCCTCTCCCTCATCGACGAGGCGCTGGCCGGGAGCGGGGGCCCCGGTGCGTGGGCCTCCTGGTTCGACATGATGGCGCTCGGGGTGAGCGACCCGAGGATCGGAGAGGTCCTGCGGGCCGACTATCGGGAGGACCAGCGGATCATCCGCGACCTGCTCCGTCGAGTCCTGGAGCCCGCCAAGAAACGGACGGCGGGAGACCTGGACGAGCTGGCCATGGTCTGCTCCACGCTGTTGTACGGAGCGATCGCCCAGGTGGCGTTCGGGGTCCCCTGGCCCAAGGCCCGTCGGATGCTCCGCCGGGCCCTGGAGTCCATCCTGCTCTCCTGAGAGCGGTCGGTCAGCCCGAGGTTCGGCCCGGGGGCCCGGCGGCACCGGTTTATCGTGGCGCGGAAGCGAAGATGAGCCGCAGACCCTCCTTCCCGAGGATCGCGACGCCCGCCGTCCCTTCCACGAGGGCCCCTTCGCCCCCTTCGATGGCGCGCCCACCTACCGTGCCTCGTCCCGTGAGGGCGTAGACCAGGGCTCTCCGCTCATGGCCCACGTGGTGGAAGGTCGTGGTCTCCTCGATGTACGTCACCTCGCGGCACTCCAGGCTTGCCCCCGAGGTCATCGGGGCCCCGGGACCCACCAGGGGCCGCACCAACGCGTTCTCCTCGTAGAGGGGAGTCGCGGGCTCCTCGCTGGCTTGGAGCCGCGGGACCGCGGTGCTCGTTCCGGGGAGCGACACCACCAGATTGAACCAGCGGATCGGCCCCCCCCGGGCCGGGCTGATCCGGTGGCTCGAGCGAGCGGCGGCGGTGAGGAGGCGCGCGGAGCCGCCCTGCAACGGTTCCGCCGCCCGGTCCTCCAGCTGGTAGGAAGCGAACCCTTCCGTCACGTAGGTCAGCACCTCCTGGTGCTCGTGCGCGTGCGCGGGGAACTGCCGCTGTCGGTCGGAGATGGTCTCCCCCGCCCGTACGAACGGAGGCCACGAGGGCTGAACTGAGGTAGGGATCACGAGTCGGGTCGTCGCCCTCTTGGTCTCGACCTCACCGGGGATGACGCGGATCCAGGGAGGGCTGGCGGGGGTCGCCATGGCGGGCCGCCGTACAACGTTCGGAGCATAAGGGCGCGCCATGCGCCGGCGGTCGCAGCGACCGCGGTACGTCGCCCTCCGAAGGTCACCGGCCCACCCGGTTCAGGACCGTGAGGGCGGTGAGTGTGATCATCTTGCTGGGCCGGCCCGGGGGCTCGAGCACCAACGGCGTCGGACGTTGCGCCGGGTGCTGGGTGAACCACCGCGCGATCGGGCCCTCCACATCCGGGTGAACGGCGTCCAGGTTCCATCGACCGTCCGCCCGTCGCTTCCTCTCGAGGTGGGCGATCGCGAACCGGAGGCGGGGGTCGTCGGCGTACCCGAGCGAGGTCAGGAGGTCGAGGCCGACGAGCAGGTCGTAGTAGTAGTGCACCGGATAATGAAAGCGGAACCAGGGTGGGTAGCGCGCTCCCTGGCGGTGCAGCTCCCGCTCCAGGAAGAACTCGGCGGCCCCCTCCACGGTCCGCGTCATCGAGGCGGTCCATCTCGCGCGGGGGTAGGCGGCGAACGCACTGAGCCCCTCCCAGGAATCGAGGTTCCGACCGCGACCGCCCGGGGAGAAACACGACCAGCCCCCCTTCGGGTCCGCCGTTCGAACGAGCCAGTCGAGCGAGCGACGGACCCGGAGGTCGTCCGAGTAGCCTAGGCGGATCAACGCGCGGGTCATGTTGCCGACCACGCAGTGGTGGCCCGTTCCCACGGAGTTCCCCCCGACCCCGCCGCCCTTCATCGCGAATCTCTTCATCCACAGCTCGCTCGAGACGCGCACGGCGGGGAGCTCACGGGTGAGGCCCAGGTCGGAGAGGACCAGCATGCGCCAGTTCGTCGCGAGATACTTCGGTCGGTAGAGATTCTCGGGGTTCACCCACCACCCCTCGGGCGAGCGTTCTGCGAGGATGTCGGCGGCCCAGCCGGTGGACGGAATCTGGGCCCGGGCCTCCCGGACGTCGGGATCGCTCTCCGACCGCCCCAGGAGTTGAGTGAGGGTGCGATACCGGATCGCGGGTTGGCCGTCTTCCAGGAGCCAGTCGAGGACCCGGCGGGCCACCATCAAGCACCCGACGCGGGGAAAGTGCTAAGGGTCTCCGCCCTCGCCTCGCATCGTCCGGGGTTCGGCAGCGAGCAGGTGCGAGGTGGTTCGCTCCGGTCCGACCCACCCTCGGCGCGGCCCACGCCTCCCGGGGGAGGCTCGATCGGCGGTCACTTCCGGAGGAGCTTGAACGCAATATCCCATGACCCCAGACGGATGCCGCAGGTGACCCAGAGAATGCACATCGGTTCGAGGAGCCGAGCCCCCTCGATCCCGCCGACGTCGATCGGGTTCCAGCCGAACGAGGTCAGGATGGAGGCGACCTGGCGTTTTGCCTCGGCATCGTTGCCGCAGTAGAACATGTCCGGCGGACCGCCCGGGAACTGGGGGCGGAACATGTGAAGCGAGCCGACCGTGTTGAACGCCTTCACCACCTTGGCCTTGGGGAGCAAGCGCTGCACGCCCTCGCCCGCCGAGTCGCTGAACCCGACGGTCAGGACGGGCCCCTCGGGGGTCTGATTCAGGGGGTTCGTCACGTCGATCAGGACCTTCCCATCGAAATGGCGGGGTCCGGCGAGCTGGATCACGGCCGGCGTGTCCACCCCGTGCGTGCACAGCAGCACCAGCTCCCCGTACTCGGCGGCCGCCGCGAAGCTCCCCGTCGAGCCCGACGGGCCCACCTTCTTCTTCCATGCGACGAGGGGCTCGCTGTCGGGGGTGCGCGACCCCAGCCGGACGGTGTGACCGGTCGCGATGAACCCGGCGCCCAGTACTCGCGCGACGTCTCCCGACCCGAGAATTCCGACCTGCATGGCCCCGACCCGGGTCCGTAGACCCCGAACGGTACATAACGGACCGCGACGGCGTTACGCCTGCGCCAGCACGCTTCTTGTGTCCGGGCGACCTTGCGGCCCGAGAGCTATGCCGCGAGTCTATCTCCAATGCCGAGAGAACAAGTCGATCCTCGTCTTCGTCGACGGTAAGGTCGTCGCCGACCTCTGTCGGTGCGGCCACTCGAAGAACAAGCCGTTCTGCGACAGCTCCCACCGAACCTGCGACTTCCGGGCCCCGGCCGCCGAGGTCGTCCTGCTCGAGTAGCGGGATACCCTCACAGCCGCTGCATTCGTCCGACCCAGCGGCGGAGCGCTGCAAACTCCTTCGGGATCTTCTCTCCGACCAGGAGCCAGGGCGAAAGCCCGCCGTACACCCCGCAGTCGGCGAGCGAGGGGGACCCCAGGATCCATTCGCGGCCGGAGACCATCCGGTCGACGAGAGCGAAGTACTCCTGAAGGTCCCGGACGAATTCGGCTCGGCGGGACCTCAGGACGTGCCAGGGGCCGCGCGCCCGCGTCTGCATCTCCTCGAACACCCAGCGTTCCGGGTCGGTCCGCAGGTGCGGGGGGATCTGGGTAACGACGGCCCGCCAGACGCGCTCCTCGAGCACCTGATGCCCCCAATTCTCGATGGCGAGGGCGAGCCCCTCCTGACCGCGCGGGAGGAGCGGGGGGTTGGGGCGGACCCGCTCGAGGAATCCGGGGATCTCGCTCCAGGTGACCGCTCGGCCGTCCCAGATCAGCGTCGGGGCGTAGTCCTGTCCCGTCCGTCGGAGGAGGTCTTGGCGGTCATGGTATGGGGCGTAGACCTTCTTCGCGGGGATGCCCTTGAGCGCCAGCATCCGGTCAGCCGACACACAGTAGTGACTCGGCGGGAGGAAATAGAGTTCGACCGACTCGGGCATCGCGAGCCGAACGCCGCCCGGCGGATGAACCTTCGGGCGTGATGCGTCCCCCCTCCTCCGACCTTCATCCGGACCTCATGCGCGACGTACCGTCGGGGGAGGGACGTGGGACCCCGCGAACGTAAGGATCGGGGCGATGAGTGCGAGGAACGGGACCACCAGCAACAGGTACTGTTGGTCCGGGACCACGTAGACGAGCGCGAGGAACGGCCCGACCAGAACGAGCAGAAGGAGGGCATAGAAAGCCGCGCCACCGTACAGGACCCCGCGGGCGAATCGGCGCCCGGCCGAGCTCAATCCCACGACGATCCCAACCCCGCCGAGCCATCCCAGCCAGAAGCCGATTACCGCGGTATAGGCACCGAGCGGCTGCCCGGACTTGAGGCACGAGAGCGCATGGGAGGGCTGGCCGTGGATGCAGGTGACGAGCGAGCTCGTCGAGCCGAGCAGTACCGCCGCCGCCACGACCACCAGGAGGAATCCCAGACTGCCGATCAGGCACAGGACCGACGCGACCGCGAACCGGGGGTCGATCTTTCGCAGGGTCGCGAACCCCAATCGGTAGGCGAACAGGGAGATCAAGAAGAGGATCGCGCCGACCAGCACGAGAAGGGAGAGTGTCTGGAGCAGCGTTGAGCCGAGGGAGAAGAATCCCCCCGGGGCGTACAGGGAGAGGTAGAGAAAGACCGATGGGAGCAGGAGGGTGACCGCCGCCGCCGCGATCCCGAGGGCCCCGCCCAGGGCGAGTCGACCCGCGCCCTTGAGGTCCTCGGGGCGCGGGGCCACGGGAGACTCGGCCATTCGGGGAGGCACGGGTCACTCCCCCTCATAAACATCCGGCTTTTGTGGAAGCCGGTTCGTCGGGGCACCTGCCCGTCATCCTCATCCCCCGCCCGGCGCTCCGCACGGGCGATGGGCGCAGCAGGCAGTTCCAACGCGCCGGCCCGATCCGTGGCGACCGTGGGCGGGGGATGCTTCTGGTGTACCGAGGCGGTCTTTTCCGAGCTTCGCGGGGTGCTCGGGGTCGCTCCCGGGTACGCGGGCGGCTCCACCCCCCACCCGACCTACGAGCAGGTCTGCGGGGGGCGGACGGGTCACGCGGAGGTGGTGCAGGTCCAGTTCGACCCGACCGTCCTCCCGTACCGTGACCTCCTGACGATCTTCATGACGACGCACGACCCGACGACCAAGAACCGCCAGGGAGCAGACGTGGGGACCCAATACCGCTCGATCATCCTCTACGGGGACGATGCCCAGCGTGCGACCGCCGAGGAGGTCATCCGGTCGCTCGATGCCCAGAAGCTCTGGCGCGGGAAGATCGTGACCGAGGTCGTTCCCCTGTCGGCCTTCTACCCGGCCGAAGAGTATCATCACAACTACTTCGCGCGCAATCCCGCCCAGGCGTACTGTCAGTTCGTCATCGCTCCGAAGGTGGCCAAGCTCCGAAAGCAGTACACCGACCGTCTCCGCACCGCGCATCCGTGACCTCGACTCGGCCGCAATCATGAAAATCCTCGAGCTCGGGCTCGGGGTCCGTCCCATCCCGCCGGACGGGTACGGCGCGATCGAGCAGACGATCTGGGACTTGACCACCGCCTTTCGAGCCCTCGGGCACGAGGTGGAGGTGGTCAACCCGATCGAGGAAGCGAACCTGCGCCACGAATGGAGAGCGGCCCGGACCGCTGCCCGCATGCTGCGGGGCCGTCAGGGGGACATCCTCCATGTGCACCAGGAGCGGCAGGCCTTCTTTCTCGGGCTCCTCGGGATCCCGTGCGTGCTGGACGCCCATGTGGCGAACTGGACCTACGCGCGCGGGGACCGGTCGAAAGGGTACAATCGGCTCCACAACCGGCTCCTGTTCTATCCCGAGGTCCTCGGCGCTCGGTGGGCGGCGGGGGTCGTCGCGGAGACGGAGATCGAGCGCCGGGGGATCCTGCAGCGCGCCAAGCCGCGGGGGCCGCTTCGGCTGATCGACACGGGAGTCGACACCGACACATTCTCCCCGGGGGGCCCGAGCGGCGACCCGAACCGGGTCCTCGGCATCGGGGTCGTCCAGCGCCGGAAGCGGTGGCACCTCGCGGCCCAGGCCCTTCAGGGCACCGGCATGACGCTTCGGGTCGTGGGGCCGACCTCGGCGAGCCGGGGAGGGGTCCCCGAGTACGCGGAGAAGGTACGGGCCAGCGGGCCGGTCGAGCTCCTCGGGGAGGTGCCTCGCCCGCAGCTCCTCGACGAGCTGCATCGCTGCGGGATGGTGGTCCATCCCTCCTCGGGTGAGACGGTCGGACTCGCCG
>JASHTC010000080.1 GCA_030040755.1 Thermoplasmata archaeon
GGAGACTTCGAACGCGGCGATCTCGGGTCGGACCCGGCTCACGGTCTGGAGGCGAGACTACCGCCTCAGCTTGGCCCTGCTCGGGGCGGGCGTCGTCCTCCTCGCGGGGGTGGGCACCTTCGAAGTTTGGGCCGACTCCACTGGAAACTACCCCACCTCGTTTGGGATGGGACTGGCGCTCGACCTCATCGGAACCGCCGGTTTTTGGTTGATCGTTTTCGCTGGGACCGTCGCGTATTACCACCGGTTGGGCCTCCGACAGAGCCGGCGGGAGGCCTGACCCGGCCCCCGATCGTTGGGAACTGGCTCTCTCCGGAGCGCCGCCGCCGCGGGCCCCGGGCCTCATGATGCGTCGCCTGGGTCGTCCCCCGGGCAGCCTCCCCGCCGACCCGCGGCTAGGCGATCGGCACGACGAGCTGCAGCAGGAATCCCCAGTAGCGGCGGATCTCGAACGCGATGACGGTGAGGAACCCGAAGAGCGTCACGATGGCCAGCCACCACTCGTAATACGTCACCGACAACGGATAGAGGTACAGCAGGAAGAAGACGAAGAGGCCGACCTGGAAGACGAAGGGCAACGCGTAGCCGACGTAGAGGAGGACGAGGAAGGCCTTGCCCCCGAGCCCGAGGTGACTCCAGGCCTGACTCATCTGCTGGGAGGCGTCGATGCTCTTTCGGAGGAACGCCGCCTCGGGCGACTCGTCGGGGCCTGCCATCCGAGAGTGCCTGTCAACCGAATATTTAGGCACCCGCCCAGCGTGGGCGTACCGTTGGGGACCGCGAAGGCGGTGGGGCCGGCCCCTGCGAAGTCCGTGCCGAGCGACATCGGTCCGGACCGATGCGACGGGGGCCGGGCGCCGGGGCCGCGCAGGGGCATCGAGATAAGCACGCCCGATTCCCGAGGGGCGTGGGGGAGCCCAGCTTTCCCGGCCTGGCCGCCGGCGCGCGCCTTCCCGTAGTCGCCGTGATCCTGGGGGTGCTCGTCGTGATCATCTTCTTCTCGACGGTCTCGTTCGCGCAGACGTCCCCCTACTCGGCCGACCTATCGAACGCCGGGAGCGTTCTCACGACCCACTTCGCGAACTACTCGCCGATCCAGTCGGGAACGTTCCGCTTCTCGTGGCACACGACCGACGGGGGGACGGTCACGTTCTCGCTGCTCAGCCCCTCCGGGAGGTCGCTCTACTCGTCCACCGCCGGGGCCGGTGCAGGAAGCGCCTACGTGGTTCGCGCGGGCAACTACCAGTTTGAGATGTCGGGCTCCGTGGCCGAGACGGTCCGCGTGACGGGCACCCTCAGCTTCTCGGCACCGCTGATCTGAGGGTCCCCTCCGCCCGCTTACTCCCCCCGTCGGTCGGAGGTCTGTTGATCCTCCGCCCGCTGGTCATACGGGTAGGTTACCTCGAGGTCGCTCTCGTGGCTCAACCGGAGGACCTGAGCTTCGCTCAACGACCAACCGGTCGCGCCGAGATTCTCCGCCAACTGACCCATCGTCCGGACGCCGAGGATCGGGGCCGTGACCGCCGGACGAGAGAGCAGCCAGTTCAGGGCGACCTGGGAAGGCGTCTTCCCGGCTTCGCTCGCCACCTCCCGAACGGCCCTCACGATTCGCGCGGCGCGTTCGTTGTCGAAGCGTCGTGTGTAGAACTCGGCGTCCTTCGACTCACCGATCCGCGAGCCGGCGGGTGGAGACCGCACTCCGTCCGTGTACTTTCCCGACAGGAACCCTCCGGCCAGCGGGCTCCACGGCAGGACGGCGATGTTCTCGGCGACGCACATCGGAATCAGCTCGAACTCGGTCGCGCGGGAATACAGGCTGTACTGCGGTTGGAGGCTGACCGGCTCGTGCCACCCCCGCGCCCGGCAGAGTTGGAGCGCCTGCTCGAACTGCCACGCGCGGTAGTTGCTGACCCCGACGTACCGGATCAGTCCGTCCTCCGTCAACCGGTGGAGCGTCCCGAACGTCTCCTCGAGCGGCGTCAACGGGTCCCAGGCGTGCACCTGCAGGAGGTCGATGTAGTCGGTCTGGAGGCGACGGAGGCTCTCCGGCACCGCGTGCAGGAGGTGCTTCCGGGAGAGCCCGAGGCTGTTCGCGCCCTCCGCGGTTCGAAACCGCGCCTTGGTGGCGAGGACGATGCGCGCCCGATCGTGGCCGGCCAGCCACGTGCCGATGATCTCCTCGGACTTCCCCGAGGAGTAGACGTTCGAGGTGTCGAGGAAGTTCCCCCCCGCGGTCACGAACCCGTCCAGCAGTTGGTGGCTCGCGGCTTCGTCCACTTGCCAGCCGAAGGTCATCGTCCCGAGACACAGCTCGCTGACCAGGACCCCCGTCCTTCCGAGCTTGCGGAATCTCATGCCCGAGAGCAATCCTCGCGGATAATCACGCCTCCCGGGGGGTGGGGCAGCGCCGGACAAGCCGGCCCGATGCCGTGCGGACCCGGAGCTGCTCCCTCGTCCGGGATCGGCCCCTCTCGGCAGGGTAAAGTGGGGCCGCCCCTTTCCGACCGGCGCCCGAGGGGATCGAAGTGACCGAGCACCCGCTGGACAGCGTCCTTACGGTGTTGCTCGGTCGGATCGCGGGAGGGACGGCGGAGGCGGAGGTCGACGGGACCTGGGTGGCCACGCTCGACGGCGAACGTCGGAACCTAACCGTCGATGTCGACACCCTTCTCGGGGGCACGTCGCCAGAGCGCGTCCGCCGGCGCGGGGGCCATCTGTCCCTGTGGCAGAGCCGGGGAGTCCCGGCCACGCTCGCGCGGCTGGGCTGGCAGGTGAGCGTGGTCAGCGAATCCCGCGAGCTCCTCCGGATGGGGAGGGGCGTGAGTCGGCTCACCGGTCGCGTCTGGACGAGCCCCACCGCACTCTGGCGGTTGCGGCGGATTCTCTAGGCCTGGATCCGCGCCAGGTTGGCGGTGACGTGAGCATCCTTCTCGGCGTCGGTCAGGTCTCGCAGGTGGATCGCCACGCTGAGGCCTCCGGAGAGCCGGAGCGCCAGCGGGCTGTCGCCCAGGCTGAGAGTGAGCCCTTGCAACCGCAGGTCCAATTGGCTGTGCTTGTCCGATAGTGCGCCGATCACTCCTTCCACCAGTTCCTTCGTCACGTTCTCGGTTTCGCCGGTCATAGCCCGTCCCTGCGGCCCTACATCCGACGTTTCATTTCAAACTGTCTTTGGCCCGTTCCGGGGGATGCTCGGCCAAAACGTCGACCTTGGGGCCGACTCGAAGGGTCCCGGCCCGTCCGCCCCGAGACCTGCCAGGGAGGCAGCGGTTACCGAGCCTGCGGCGCGCGGGGTCGGACGGGGGTAGTTTCGCAGAGATCGGCACCTCAGCCCGGGTCCTCCGATTCCGCCGGAGACCAGCCGGCGACGAGCAGTACGAGTCCCGCGATGCCCAGGAGGAACCCGAACTCGGCGAGGGCCAGCGTGCCCGCGCAGGTAAACGGAGACGCGTTCGGGTTCGAGTTGAGCGCGGAGGTCGTACAGGGCGACAGGAGACCGATAACCGCCGAGATGATCCCAATCCCGAGAAGGGCGGCGCCGTAGGCGCCCAACGTCCGCATGCCGCCGAGCGAACGCTCACGGCGAGATACGAGCCTTTCGGCGGGGCGGTCCGGGCGAGCGTCCGGTCCAGCTTGCCCGCGGTGGATCGACAGGGGCTCGGGCCGACGGGGCCCGCGGAGAGGCGGCCACCCGCCGGGGCGCGTCGTCCCGACGCCCTCGGCGGGGGAGGCGCCTGCACCCCCGGGGGTTCGGAGTCCGCCCGGGGTACCGGGCGCACGGATTGCGTGCGGATGGGGCCGGTTCCCCGAGGGTGCCGCTAAGCGCTCGGAGTCTCTACGGCTCGGCGGGGTCGGATGGCGCGTGCGATGGATCTCCGGTATGATGCGCGCTACGCGCAGCCCGGGTGGTATTGGGGGACCCGGCCGACCGGACTGGCTCGCGAGGTCCTTCGCGTCCTGCGCTCGCTCCCGCGACGCCCTCGAACGTTGATCGACCTAGGTTGTGGCGAGGGAAGGGACTCGGTCTACTTTGCGCGGAACGGGCTTCGGGTGGAGGGGGTGGATATCTCCCGAGTGGGGATCGATAAGGCCTCACGACGCGCCGCTCGGCTCGGACTCAGCCTACGGTTTCATGTCGGAGATATCCGGAGCTTCCGGCTCCGGCGTCCCGTGGATGTGGTATTTTGCTCGGGGGCGCTGAACAACCTGCCGCGACGGATCCGCGCGGCCCGGCTCGCTCACTTCAAGGGGAACACCGCCCGAGCCGGCATCCACGCGATGAACGCCTTCGTCCCCAAGCCGTACCTAGCGCCGCCCCCCGAGATGGACCCATCCGACTCTCCCTTTCGTTCCGGGGAGCTCCTCGGCTATTACGGGGACTGGCAGATTCTCGACTCGGGACAGGTGGAGTTCGATTGCAACTCGAGCGGAGTGCCCCACCGACACGCGATGGACGTGGTCATCGCCCAAAGGCCTGACTGACTCGGTCGGTTTCGAGAGCGCGTCGTGGGTTCGCCTCTCGTATCCGGTGGCCCCCCCGTCGGGTCTATCATGGCGAGGCCGCCGCACCCCGGGGCCCCGGCGCGGAGGGACTTGGCTACCCGGGCTATTCGAGTCCCCTCGTGGCGAACCTAACCGCGCGAAAGGGCCGGACCTTGCGAGTGGGCCAGGACCGGCGGGGAGCGGGTGGAACCGCCTCGTTCGGGCCCTGGAGAGCCCGATAGACTCGGCCCGCCGTGGAAGTCGCTCCCGGACCCGCGGGCCGCGAACGGCGGCGACGGGACCGGGAGGAGCGTTTGCGTCCTCGCCCGTACGTAGGCCGCTACTGCCGTCGGGGGTCGAGGTCGGCGAGGAGCCGGCGGACCTCGGCGACCCGGTACGCGACCTTCGCGCCGCGGCCGAAGCGGCGAGCGACGGCGACCGCCCCGTCGAGGGTCGACTCGGGGATACCGACGCGGAGGTCTCGCTCGATGCTCGGGACGTTCTCGCGCCACTCGTCGAGGGCGAGGCGCATGTAGAAGACGACCGCCGGGCGGGCCCGACGCACCCCGGCGAACGCCTTCGAGCCCGGGCCGAGGACGTATCCGATAAACTCAGGTCCCCCGAACGCGGAGCCAGAGAGAAAGTCGACCTGGATGGACGACCCGCCGATCGCAACTTCGGTCCCCCGGATCGTCCCGGTCGCCGGCTCGACCGGAGGCGCGTCGGCTCGGTCTTCCATTCGCCGGTCGACCTTTTCGAGGTCTGGGCCCGAGACCAGGATATCGACCTCCTTCGTTCCGACGGGGACCTCGGGGAGGATCGCCGAGCCCCCGACGACGGCGAACGGGACGCCGATCTCGCTCCTGAGCCAGCGAACAACCGCGCGTACCTCCTCGACGTCGACGTCGCTCATCGCGGGGCTCGGTGCTTCTCCAGCTTCCGAGCGAGGCGATCCGGGTCGAGGGCGTCGGGAGAGGGAGGGATACCGGGAAGGGAGTCGGAGAAGCGGACGAAGGCGGCGCGGCGTTCGACCTCCTCTTCGAGAATCCGTCGGAGGAGATAGGTCGCGTCCATCCGGGCTCGGTTCCGGTCCCAGAGGACTCGGGCGCCAAGCATGTCGACGTGGAGCATCGCGACGACCGCATCTTCGTCGCGGGGAGCCATCGCGGCCGCGGTCGAGGAGAAGAGGATCGACGGGAGGCCCGTTTCGAGGAGCGGGAGGAACGAACGGGCGACGACGACCTGGGCCGGGAACCGAACCGGGTAGCCAAGGTTCGATACCCGCTCGGAAGTAAGGAGGTGGAGCGGAAGTCGGTGCCGCTGAAGCCGATCCACGTCGTTCTCGGATCGCGCGACAAAGCGGTACTCCGTCTTCGGTCGATGGTTCGGCGTCGCGACCGGCACTGCGATCCCCCGAGGAAGCGAGTGCTCGCCCTCCTCCCGATGCGCCGCGACCTCGACCCGCATCGGAAGTCGATACGGATATGAACTATATATACTAACTTACCCGCACGACATTTCTACGTCAGACTTTCGAGGGAAAGGAACGAGGGGGCTAGCTCCGAAGCGACTTCTCCCGGACCCCGACCAACAACCCGCGTGGGGTACGATCGCGGCGAGCCAGGACCACCGCGCCCGTCTCCTCTGTGATCCCCCGTTCGTTCTGACGAAAGTGACCGAGGATGAGCCCCAACGCAACTCGGGCCCCACGGGGCTCGCGCCCCGACAGGAACGCGAGGGATAGGCGGCTTGGGAGGGCGGGAGCAAGGCGGACGGGCGGGCCGGAGACTCTTGAACGCTTCGCGGATGGGGCGGGGATAGTGTTGGAGCAGACATTTGGGCGGGCGCGGAGGGATTTGAACCCTCGACCCCCGGGTTAGGAACC
>JASHTC010000081.1 GCA_030040755.1 Thermoplasmata archaeon
GGGGATCCATGCCGCGGGCCGGTACGCGCTCCGCGTCAAGTGACGAGGCCGCCTGGGCGGTCCCCGAAGCCCTGCGACCGGCGCTCGCCGCGACGTACGGGCCGGTCTACGCCGGGGCGGAAGCCGACCGCCATCTCCGCTCGCTCGGAGTGTTCGCCTCGTGCGGCGACCGGGTGACGCAACGCGCTCTCGAGCTCGGCCACCCCCCGCTGGTCGGGATCGTCGACTACCGGACCCAGCGCGGGGAGCCGGTCCGCTCCGATGCGTTCCGGGAGCTCGCCAACCGGCACCTCGTACGGGTCTGGAACCCCGCGGGCGTCCTGACCGAGGGGCTGCGACGGGCGGTCCGGGAGCTCGTCGGGTCCGGCGGGGGGCTCATCGAGGTCGAGGGCGAGGAGGACCTCGGCTCGCTCGCGCTGGTCGAATCCCTCCCCGCCGGGGCGACCGTTATATACGGTATCCCGGGTGAGGGGGTCTCCTTCGTGCCGGTCGACGCCCGAGCGAAGGAACACGTCCGACAGTTGTTGGCGCAGATGGAACCGAGACGGATCACCCATGGAGATTAAGGTCCTCGAGGAGAAGGCGAACCCCCTCCTCAAGCGGCGCGAGTTCTCGTTCGAGATCAGCCACGCGACCGCTCCCACGCCCAAGCGGGAGGAAGTGCGGGCCGAGTTCGCCAAGGTCGCCCACGCGCCGAAGGACCGCGTGATCATCGAGCGGATGCGCGCGCGCTTCGGCACCGCGACGACCCGCGGCGAAGCGATGGTCTACGAGAGCGCGGAGGCCGCGAAGTCGATCGCCCGCGAGCACATCCTGGTGCGCAACGGTCTGAGGGAGAAGGCGGTGAAGGCGGCGCCCGCCGCCGCTCCGGCGGCGCCCGAGGCACCCGCCGCTCCCGCCCCCGTCGAGAAGAAGGAATAGGCGCGATGTCGAAGGCGCGGGTCGGGATGTACGCCGTCAAGGGAGAGACCCTGGAACGCACCCACCGCTCCTGCCCCAAATGCGGACCCGGAACGTTCCTCGCCGAGCACGCCGACCGCCGCTCGTGCGGCCGGTGCGGCTACTCCGAGTCGAAGACCCCGCCTCCGTCGAAGGCCAAGGCGGCGAAGGGCTGAGCCCGCTGGGCGCCGGTCATCCGGCGCCGGTGCGGTGATCCGCTCCCGAGGGTTCAGTCTCGGGGTAGGGGATGCGCGTCCCCGAGGAGCGGACCAGGTCGAAGTAGGCGCGTTGGAGCCGCCGGGTCACCGGCCCGGGCGAGCCGGCGCCGACCGGCACCCCCTCGACGGCGACGACCGGGAGCACTTCGGCGCCCGTGCCGGAGAGGAAGGCTTCGGAACTCGACGTCAGGAACGGCACATCGAATTCGCGTTCCTCGAACGGAAGGATCCCGGCCGCGAGCTCGATCACGGTCTCTCGGGTGATCCCCTCGAGGTTGGTCGTCGTCGGCGGGGAGTAGAGCGTTCCGTCCCGGACCACGAACACGTTCTCGCCCGAGGCCTCGGCCACCCGGCCGCTCAGGTCGAGGAGGAGCGCATCGTCGGCGTGCCGCGAGTTGGCCTCCGCCTTGGCCAGCACGTTGTTGAGGTAGTTCAGCGACTTGATGTTCGGGTTCAGGGCCTCCGGCGGATTCCTCCGAAGCGAGGAGACGACCAGCCGAACCCCACTCTCCGCTTTCCCGGCATACGGGTTGATGGTCGAGCAGATCACAATGACGGTCGGGCGGTTCGCGCTCCGAGGGTCGACCCCCAAGTCGCCCTCCCCCCGGGTGAAGACCGGGCGGAGGTATCCGTCGCGCAGCCCGCTCCGCGCGGCGGTCTCGAGGATGATCGCGCGCATCTCGGCGGGGGTCACGCCCGGGTCCAGCTCGATGCGGGCGGCCGAACGGAACATCCGCTCGACGTGCCGCTCCAGCTTGAAGATGCGACCGTGGTAAATCCGGATCCCCTCGAAGACCCCGTCGCCGTAGAGGAGTCCGTGGTCGAAGACCGAAATGCCCGCCTCGTCGGCCGGGAAGAACTGTCCGCCGACGTAGACGATCCCCTGGTGGCGAGGCCCCGCGGAGGGCCTACCCTCGGCCGGGGGGAGCGGGGTCGCGATCGAACGGGGCGGCTCACTCTCGGAGGCGTGAGCGGTCATGGGGGCCTCACCTCCTCGGAGCGACCGCCGGTATTTGACAGGTCGGCGCGGGAAATTGGACATTATATCAAACATATACCATCACACTGGAAGAATGACCTGAACCAATGAAAAATAGACGGCGGAAGGTTAGTTTTCACGTTCCCAGCTGGACGGACAGGGAGAGAGGTCCGGGAGCCGCCACGGGGCGAGCGGTCGGCGGCCGCGGGCGGACCCGTCCGGTGGCCCATGGGTGGGGAATGGACCGCTCGCGCAGCCGGTCGTACGCGTCCGAGGTTCGCCCACCGATGAACCACCCCTGGACCGTCGCATCCGCGTAGGGGGGGTGCGATACGAGCGCCATTAATTGCGTCCGTAGCTCACGCCAAGCTGTCCCTCGTGGGCCCGTAGTATAGCTTGGATATCACGGAGGCCTCCGGAGCCTCAAACCCGGGTTCGAATCCCGGCGGGCCCGTAACACCTTCCTCACCGCCCCACGGCTGGCGCAGTCCTTCGGCCAGTGGAAGGGGCCCTGGGGGACCCTTGGGGAACCGAACGTCGATCCTCCTCGGTTTGAGGACGTCGGGCGTCGCCCGTGACCCCGACGGGATTGGAGCCCGCCACCCTCGAAGGCGAGGTTTGGGAGGTGCTCCGGGCCGTGTCCGACGAGTCCGCCCACTGTGTCGTGACCTCGCCCCCCGACTGGGGATTTGGGGACTACGGACTCCCGCCCGTGCTCTCGGGAGGGGACCATTCCGGACGTCTGGAGTGAGAAGTCCGTCGACCGCGCGTCGGGCGACCCGGACAGGGTCGATCCGGACGACGGACCGCCGGGCCGAGGCAATCCTGATGGCCCACAACGCCCTGACCGACCTCTGGAGTCCGAGCCGGAGCGAGGGGAGCGGTGTCCGAGGGGCGGTCCGAGGCGATTTCGGCGGTGCCACGGAGTTCGCAGGGTCGGCCGGACTCCGAACGTGCCGACCTCGACCGGGTCGATCCGGCCGGTCCGCGAGCCCGCCCCGTCGAGCTCCCCCGTCCTGTGGTCCACCCTCCGCCGCGGAGGCCGGTAGGGTCGGCGGTAGCGCGCCCATCGGCTCCGAGCAACCGGGACCGGCGTGCGCATCGACCCACCGGGCGACATGGGATCCGTGGATCGCCGCACGTGCGTCCCCGGTCCGCTCCATGAGCAGCGCGCCCCCCAGTGTCGCACGCGGGACCGAGAGCCCGAGCCTGGGCAGCGCGGTCGAGGCTTCCGGGAGGGACCCTCCGACCCCGGCCGAGCTCGACCGGGTCGTGGGTCGCGCGCTCGAGTTCCAAGGGTTCCTGCTGCGCCGGGCGTGGGGGATCTACTACTTGTCCTGGGCGGTCGCCTTCGTCGTATTCTTCGTGGTGCCCGGAGCTCTCGCCTCCGAGCTCTCCTCCGCGACGCTCCCGGAAGCGGTGCTCTACGACGCGCTCCAGGGCGCCTCCGTCCTCCTCGTAGTCTGGGTGACCTGGTGGGTCGTCGGCCAGTCCGTACGGGCCGGCCGCCTGCGCGACACGCTGGAGGGACGGCCCCTTTCCCGGCGGTGGTTCGCCCAGATCCTCGGGGTGGCGCTCGCGATCACCGCCGTCGTGGTCATCGTCGGTCTCGTGAACGTCTTCGCGGGGTACCTCGTGCTCGACGCCTGCGTCGGCGCGGCGGTCCTCTGGCTCCTGTTCGAAGCCCGGCCCTGGTTCCGCCCCATCCCGCCCGAGGCCACACTGGCGATCGTCGCCTTCGCCGCGAGCGTCGGCGCCTCCGCGGCGGCCCTGGTCGTCACGGGCGATCCGCTGCTGTTCTCGGTCGGCTGGCTCGTCGCAACCGCCTCCTGGGCGCTCGCCGGAGGCTACGCGCTGTACCACGCGCCGGAGGAGATGACCGGTGGCGCCGCCGGGTGACCCCGAGGGAGCGGGTCTCCGATCGCTCGGGGACGCCCTCCTGCAGGAACCGCTGCGGAACTCGATCCGCGTCCTGATCCTAATCTCGCTCGGGATGAACCGGACCCTCGCCTTCTCCGAACTCCTCGAGCTGACGGGAGCCTCCAAAGGCAGTCTGGGTCACCACCTCGAACAGCTCGAGTCCGCGCACCTCATCCGGAGCCGGATGGTGTTCACGCTGGGGGGACCTCGGGTCCGGGTCGAGATCACCCCTGAGGGGCGGGCGAAGTACGACGAGCTCTCCCGCGAGCTCGCCCGGCTCGTGTCGGCGCGCCGGCCGGACGCGGAGCGCGAAGGTCCAGCCGCTGGACTTTCGGGGGGGTAGAAGCTCCCGGGCGGCCTGTCCGGGTCGTGCTCGACGTCCGGGGCCTGAAGGTGACGTTCCCGGGCGCCACGACTCCGGCCCTGCGGGGGATCGACCTCCGGCTGGACGGAGCGAAGATGGTGGTGGTCGGGGCCAACGGCAGCGGTAAGACGACGCTGATCCGGGCGGTGCTCGGTCTGGTCCCCCCGACCGCCGGCTCGATCGCGGTCGACGGAACGGACGTGCGCACGATCCGCGGGGAACCGGGGCTCTCGACGAACCTCGCGGAGATCTACCGGCTGATGTCGCTCCCGGTCCGGGACCTCGTACGCCTGTTCGCCCTGCTCAAGGGAGGCGATCCCGCCGAGCTGGTGGGTCACCTCCGGGCGTTCGAGCTCGACTCGGCGCTC
>JASHTC010000082.1 GCA_030040755.1 Thermoplasmata archaeon
CCGCAGCAGGGATTCGAACCGCTCTTTCCGGCCCCCGGCCTCGCCGAAGCGACGCTGGCGTTCGTTCTCGATCTGCTCGTAACCGAACGTCAGCTCGTACAGCGAGCGGTAGACCTGGTCCTCGAGCTTCTCGCGGACCGCCTCGCGGGGCACGGAGACCGTCTCGATCCCCTCGAGGTCGACAAAGTAGACAGAGCCGCTCGGGGCGAGCACCGCGTCCTTGTCGAGCCACACGTCGTAGAAGTCGAGGCCCCGGTAGGTCCCGGGCGCCGGGCCGGCCTCCATGGTCCGGGCGAACAGCGTGAGCATCGCCACCGTGCTCCGCAAGAAGTTCGTCTCGAATCGGGTCGCCCGGGCCTCCGAGTCGACGGCAAAGAGGTCGAAGACATGGCGGACGTTGGTGCCGAGCGTGTTCTTCGCGTGGAAGTACACGCGGACGTTCGAGGGAACGAGCCGGAGCTCCTGGACCATCCGCCCGCGGAACTTGCGATACCAGTAGAGCTCCCGAAGATGCGCCTCCAGGGGCTCGGGAAGGAAACAGACCTTCACTACCGGAGCGATCAGGAACCCGCGCAGGGACGTGAGATTCGCCCGCTCGGAGACCTCGAGAGCCGTCGTGGCATGCTCGAGGCCCTGCCCCCCGTACGGGGAGCCCCGGAGCCACATCTCGCCGGTGATGAGGCGGTCCGTCCGACTCGGGGGCTCGGCCCGGAACCGCTGCTGGACCTCGGTCTCGGGGGTGAGGTCCGCCCCGTACCATCGGTCGAGGGGACGCCAAGAGTACGGGTCCAGCGCCGAGCCGACGCCCTTGACCGACAGGAAGAACTCCTGACCATCCAGCGTCGCGATGGGCTCGGGCTGGACCGCTCCCCGGTTGTCGTCCTCGACGAACTCTTCGACCCGCACGGGCGGCTCGGGCAGCAGTTGACTGACCGGACGGGGCAGGTACACGAGGTCCAGGGCGCGGAGGGCCGGGGCGGTGAACTGGCGATTGGTCCGGCTGGTCGCCGGATGGGCGCACAACTCCAGGGGCATCCCGGTGAGCCGCATCGGGTCCGGGGGTCTCCTCCTCGGGAGCATGGCACACCCGACGTGGATAAGTAGCGGTCTACGCTCGTTCCCCGGGATGGCGGGCCAGTTCTGCAGCCACTGCGGGGGTCAAAATCCGCCCGGGGCGGCCTTCTGCCAGTATTGCGGGAACGCGATGGCGACGCCCGCCTCCGCCCCGCTCCCTCCCAGCGGTCCCACGCCCCCTCCCGTCCCGTCGGCGGGGGGCTATCCCGGGGCCGGCGGCTACCCGGGACCTGGGGGCTACCCTGCGTACTCGGGCGGCCAGGGACCTCCGCGCCGGCGCTCGTCCTTCCTACGCATCATCGTGATCGTCGTCGTGGTCGTCTTGATCATCGCCGTCCTGGCCTACCTGCTTCTCCCGTCCCCCTCGGCCGGGCCGATCTACGTGACCTTCATCGAGTTCGAGTCGGCCGACAACACGTGCGGACTGAACAACGTGGAGTACTACGGCTTCAACACGAGCCTGAGCACTCCGGTGACCCTCCAGTTCGCGATGAACAACTCGAATAGCTCGGCCACCCAGTGCACCATCCATACGGTCAGCGCGACCACGGTCGGGTTCAGTATCGGCAGCGCGAGCCCGCTCCCCTGCGTGGTGCCCGCCGGCGAGACGGTCACTTGGACGGTCACGATCAATGTGCCCGGCTCGGACTACACGGGAGTGCTCACTCTCGTCGTGACCTAGCCGGGTCTCGGGCGGAGCCGCCCCGCGGGCCGGCCCCCCGGATCCGTGGAGCTCAGTCGTGACGGATGGTGTGGGTATGCGGGCCGCTGGGTCCCTCGGGGCCGAGCGCGGCCGCGCCGACGAGCTTGGCGGCGACCGCGATGGCGCTGATCGCCTCGTTCGCGCCCGCCTTGCGCAGCTTCGCGACGTTGCTCGGGATGGTCGCGACGGCGACGATCCGGAGCCGGCCCTCGATCCCCCGTGCGGTGATGACCGTGAGCAGGTTCTCGGCATCGGAGTCGTCCGCCGCGACGAGCGCACGGGCCCGGCTGATCCCTACGGCCCGCAGGTCGTCCTCGGAGGAGCTTTCTCCCAGCTGGGCCGCGAACCCCTCCGCTTTCAGGCGCTCGACGGCCCGAGCGTCCGGGGTGAGCAACACCGCTCGCACCCCGCTCTCCTGCAGGGACTCGGCCGCCGCTCGGGCGGTGGTGGATGCCCCGCAGACGATCACGTGGTCGGCGAGCTCCTCCATCTGTGCCCGCTGCAGTCGTTCGGCCATCCGCTCCAGACGGCGTTCGAGGAACGGTTGAAAGAGCACCACGACCGCCGATAAGAACGTTCCCACCCCGAGAAGGATGAGGGTCACGACGAAGTAGCGAGCCCCGTCCGAGAGGGGGGCGAACCCCGCCCCGTTGGTGGAGATGGTCGCGACCGTGAAGTAGAGGGCGGAGCTCCACCCGTGGATCGGGGGACTGAATTGGCCCCCGAGGAACTCCGCGCCCACCATCCCGAAGAGGAGCGAGAGGATCGCCGCCACCATCACGATGAGCTGGGTGGAGGCCGGCCCCGTGACGGGGGCGCGGTAGAATTCTGCTCGAAACGGAACGATCAGGGCGACGAGGGCCGTGGCCGCTACGGCGGAAGCGAGCGAGAAGAGGTTCGGGCTGAAGATCGCGATCCCGATCGTCAGGGCCGGGGCGAACAGCGAGAAGAACCACGCGACGACGCTCTGCTGGCCGAGGCGGAACGACAGCGCGAGCAGCATCACGCCCATGAGGGCGTCGACCGGGGGGTCGTACCCCGCGAGCCAGTCCTGGTAGAAGTCCGGAAACAGGAGGGAGGCGGAGAGGATTCCCATCACGACCAAGAAGAGGCCCGTCCCGGCGGTGGCCAGGGCGAGGGTCCGCCCGCGCGCCCCGTGCCCCAATCGCCCCACGGGGCTGGGGGCGGGCGCCGGCGAGGCGCCCGGCGTGTCGCGCTCCGGCCCGATCATCGACTGCGGCAGGTTCCTCGCCTAGAAAAATGCGACCGGCCGACGAGCAGGGAGCGACCGGAGAGAGGCTCACGCCGCGCGGTCATGCGGTCGGACCGTCCCCGCGAGGAAGGTCCGCTCGCGCTGGCCGACCCCCTGCCGATCCGTGGTATCTGCCCTGCCCCGGGCGAACCGGCGCCACGCTCTCCGAGCGAGGCGACGGGACCATCCGCACGCGGGGCCTCGAGGGGTCGTCCGGTCGGAGCGTGCCACTCTCGCACGCCGGAGGGGAGGAGTGATATGGCCGACGCGGTAGCTCCGGAGGACGGAATCGCCATCGACCTACCCAGATCGGGGCGCCCGCAGCGAACATGAGCGACCCCGACGGCCAAACGACCAGCGCTAGCCCTCGCCCGATCCGGTTCGACGACCTCCCCCTGAACGAGCGTCTCCGGGCGGGGATTCGTGAGATGGGGTACGACACCCCGACCCCCATCCAGCAGGGCGCGATCCCAGAGGCCGTGCTCGGGAGGGACCTCATCGGGACCGCGCAAACCGGTACCGGAAAGACCGCCGCCTTTCTCCTTCCGATCCTCGAACGCCTGATGAGCCACCCGCGGGGGAGGATCTATGCCCTCATCCTGACCCCTACCCGCGAACTCGCGCTGCAGGCGGAGGGATTCCTCCACCAGCTGGGCCGTCACACCGGACTCCGGGGCGCCGCGGTCTACGGGGGGGTCGGGATGGCCCCCCAGGAGCAGGCCCTCCGCGGCGGCGCCGAGGTCATCATCGCGACGCCGGGCCGGCTGCTCGACCACATGCAGCGCGGCTACGTCGACTTCCGGGCCCTCGAGGTACTCGTGCTGGACGAGGCAGACCGGATGCTCGACATGGGCTTCCTCCCCGACGTCCGGCGGAT
>JASHTC010000083.1 GCA_030040755.1 Thermoplasmata archaeon
TTCTGCATGAAGTGCGGCCAACCCTTGCCCGCGGGGGCCCAGTTCTGCATGGGTTGCGGGACTCCGGCTTCCCCCGGTGCCGCGCCCACCGGGCCGGGGCAGGCTCCGGCCCCCCCGCCTCCACCGCCCCCGCCCCCCCCTGGCCCTTCCCTCACCCAGGTCCTGGGCCTTCAGGGAGTCCGGAGCTTTCTCCTCCAGCACCAGCTGACGGGCGCCGGCCGGAGCTACCGCGTCCTGAACGCCGCCAAGCAACCCCTCTTCACGGTGAAGGAGAACTTCGGCCAGGAGATGCGCTCCAACTTCATGGGGGGGATGCTCGGCCAGCCGGGGGCCGGCTTCGGCCTCGGCTCCACGGCGTTGACCCGGCGCACGTTCGCATGGACGGTCCACGACTCGGGAGGAGCGCTCCGGGGGAACATCACCTTCCAGATCTCGGGCTACCACGCGCTCTCGACGTTGACGGACGGGGCGGGGAGTCCCCTGCTAACGGTGAACGTCGACCGGGGACTGGTCGGGGGACTCACCGCAACGGCCGCGGCTCCCGATGGTCGCCCGCTCTATCAGGCCAAGGGGAACCTCATCCATCACAACTTCTCGATCGTGGACCCCGGCGGGCGCGAGCTCGCGAAGATCCACGAGGCGTGGGCCTCCGTACGGGATACCTACAACCTCGACCTGGTCGCGAACGTCGACCCCCTCGGGCCGCTGATCTTCGCGATCCTCATCGACCGGGAGAAGGAAGCCAAGTAGGCCCGGCCGGGTCGGGTTCCCTCCTCGGGAGGCGGGAGCCAGCAGGGGCGGCACGGACGGCCGGTCCGCCGGGCCGGGGCGGAGACGACCGGCTGTGAACCCCGCTTGACGGACCCTATATCCTGCGCCCCGACCACCGGGGGAACGGTGGTCGTTCGGGATGATCGCGGACAAAAAGGCCGACCTCGCCGGCCCGGGCATCGGCAACTACGCGGACCTCGAGAAGACCCTGCCCAGCGACTACGAGTCGCTCCTCTCGCCCCGGGACACGCAACGGGCGATCTACGCCGTGAAAGGGTACATCGAGCAGAATCTCTGCAAGGAGCTCCACCTGATGATGGTACAGGTGCCGCTGATCGTCGGGGCCGAGAGCGGGGTCAACGACATGCTGGACCGCGACGGCTCGCGCACCCCGATCCAGTTCCACATCTCGAACGACCGCAACGTCCACCCGGTCGACGCCCAGATCGTGCAGGCCGCGACCAAGTGGAAGCGTCTCGCCCTCAAGGAGTTCGACCTGCGGCCGGGCGAAGGGATCATCACGGACATGCGGGCCGTGCGGAAGGACTACTTCCTCGACCACGACCACAGCGCCTACGTCGACCAGTGGGACTGGGAACAGGCGATCCGGGAGACCGACCGCAACCTCGACTATCTAAAGTCCACCGTCCGCAAGATCTGGAAGGTGATCACGGGGGCCGAGCGGGCGGCGCAGCAGCTGTTCCCTCAGTTGAAGGACCCTCGGTACCCGAACCTGCCCGAGGAGATTCGGTTCCTCCACGCGGAGGAGATCCTGGAGATGTACCCCGACCTCCCGCGCAAGCAACGCGAGACGGAGCTCGTCCAGAAGTACCCGGCCGTCTTCATCATCGGGATCGGCTGGCCGCTCAAGGATGGGTACCCTCACGAGATGCGGGCGGCGGACTACGACGACTGGGCCACCGAGACGCACTCTGACTCGGGAGCGCCGATGCACGGGCTGAACGGTGACATCCTGGTCTGGAACCCGGTCACACGGCGCCGCCATGAGCTGATGTCCGGCGGGATCCGGGTGGACCCCACGAGCCTCCGCACCCAGCTCGGGATGTCCGGCCAGCTCGACTTCCTCCGGTTCCCGTACCACCAGGCGATCCTGAACGGGACGATCCCCCTCAGCATCGGAGGTGGGATCGGTCAGTCGCGGACCCAGATGCTGCTGCTCCGCAAGGCGCACCTGGGCGAGGTCAGTGTCACGGTCTGGCCGGAGATCCTGAAGGAGATCAGCGCCAAGAAGCACATCCACGTGCTGGAGTGAGGGCGATGCCCCCCGGGGCGGGCAGGTCCCCGGGCCACGGCTCGTGGACACTTATGTACGCTCGCCGGCTGCACCCGTCGGGTGCAGCGATGGCGTCCTCCTCGAGGAAGAAACCCGCGCGAAAGTCCGTGAGGTCCCGGGGCTTGCCGATCCCCCGGGGGTTCCACACCGTGACCCCCTCGCTCGCGGTCGTCGGCGGGGTGGCGGCCCTCGAATTCTACAAGGCCGCCTTCGGCGCCAAGGAGCTGATGCGGAACACCACCCCGGACGGCATGCTGGTCCACGGGCGGCTCCGCATCGGGGACTCCATCGTCCTGCTATCGGACGTCTTCCAGGGCTCCGACCGGGTCGCGCCGTCCACCATGGAGGCGACGACCGTCACCCTCCATCTGTACTCCACCGACGTAGAGTCGCTGTGGAACCGTGCGGTGGCCGCCGGCGCGAAGGTGACCATGCCGCTCGCGGACCAGTACTGGGGGGAGCGGTACGGCCACCTCCAGGACCCGTTCGGCCATCACTGGTCGCTCTCGATGCGGATCCCGATGAGCAAGGCGACCCGGGAGATGAAGCAGAAAGAGGCGATGAAGGCGTTCTCCCGGGGCGAGCACCCCGCCCGCGTTTCGCCGGACACCGACATCTAGGTGGGAAGCGCTAGCGTACGGGCGCCCCGCACGAGGGACACCGGGCGTCGGTGACCGCCATCAGGTTGCCGCAGAAGTTGCACCGGACCTTGACGACCTCATGGACCACCTCGCGGATCACGGTCGTCCCGGGGGGCGGGCCCGCGACCGTCGACCGGGTGAGCTCCCGCTGGGCCGCGGCGCGTCGTGCCTCCCAGGCCGAGTAGCCGGCCACTCGGGCCGCCTCGATCTCGAGGCACGCATCGACGGCATCCCGGACCAGGAATCTCGACATCCCCGAGTTCTCCCGGTACTCCTCCGAGAGCTCCACGAACCGCCCGGCGACGACCCGAGGCGGCCGAAGGTTGTAGAAGAAGAAGTTGGGTCCAGTGTGCCACTCCGGTGCCTCGAAGAGGCGGCGCCGCTCCCAGACCCGCAGGCAGCGGAGGTTGGTCATCACGAGGAAACCGTGGGGGAGCCTCCAACACCGGAGGACCCGCTCCCCGTCGAGGAAGTCGATCTCGCCGAACGCCCGGGGGTCCAGCTGGTCGGGGAGGGTCACCTCGTCCGGCGGAGGGCTCGGCCCCGGGGAGCGCATGCGCACGGCCCGAGCGGCGCGGGGTCTATGTGGTTGACGGCCGCGGCGCGCTCCTCCCGGCCGTCGGTTTCGCCGGGGTAACCCGCTAACGTCGGAACTGATTACTCCGCCCGCTCCTCCGGAGGAACAGGAGCGGGACCTTCGAGGCCCGGGGTACGAGGATGAGGGGAAAGAACGTGATCAAGGTCGCCATCCTCCTCGGGAGCACCCGGCCGGGTCGCAAGGGGGAGGCCGTCGCGAAGTGGGTCTTTGACCTCGCGCGTCAACGGACCGACGCGGAATACGAACTGGTCGACCTCCAGGACTACGAGCTACCCCTCCTTGACGAGCCGATCCCGGCCTCCGCGGGCAAGTACAGCCAGGCCCACACGAAGGCCTGGTCCGCGAAGATCGCGTCGTTCGACGCCTACGTCTTCGTCACTCCGGAGTACAACCACGGGGTGCCCGGGGCGCTGAAGAACGCCATCGACTTCCTCCACGTCGAGTGGAACAACAAGGCGGCCGGGTTCGTCAGTTACGGGAGCGCCGGCGGGGTCCGGGCCGTCGAGCAGCTGCGGGGGGTCCTGGCGGAGCTCCAGGTCGCCACGGTGCGGGCGCAGGTCTGGTTCTCCCTGTTCCAAGACTTCGAGAATTACTCGGTGTTCAAGCCCGACGCCGCGAAGGCGAAGGGGCTCTCGACGATGCTGGACCAGGTGGTCGCATGGGGAGCCGCGCTGCGCTCCGTCCGTACGCCGGGTGATTGAACCGGGCCCCCGGCGGCCCGCTCCCGGCGGGCAGACGGGCCCGTGGGATCCGGGGGCCCGGACTCTGCCCACGGAGTCACGAACGGGGGGTTTATGCCCTGTACGGCTAAGAGTGGCCCGTGACCAACGCGACCACCGAGTTCCTGATCGCGCTGTTTCTGCTGATCTCGCTCGCCGTTCTCGTCGGCGAGTTCTGCACCCGGATCGGCCAGGCCCCGCTCGTCGGCCAGCTCCTGGTGGGGGTGGTGCTCGGGCCGTCGTTGCTCGGACCGACCCTTGGGATCTCGGCGACGACCTCGTCGTTCGTCGGGCTCCAGACGGTCGCGACGTTCTTCATCCTCCTGATGGCCGGCCTCTCCGTCAGTCCCGAGCAGATCTGGGATACCGGGCTTCCGGCCAGCCTGCTGGGGATCGCGATCTTCCTGGTCCCGTTCATCGGGAGCGCCGCCGTCGTGCACGTGCTCTACCCGAGCTGGGGGAACACCAAGTCCCTGTTCGTCGCGATCACGATCTCGATCACCGCGCTGCCGGTCCTCGCGATCATGCTGCGCGAGTTCGGCATCATGAAGACCCGCTTCGGGACCTTCCTCCTGAACTCGTCGGTGATCAACGAGGTCGCCGCGGTCACGGCGTTCGCCATCCTG
>JASHTC010000084.1 GCA_030040755.1 Thermoplasmata archaeon
TTACGGATCCCCGAGACGCCCACCGAGCGGAGGCGGAGGCGGCCGTGGGCCGGGGCCGTCGCGTGGATGTCGCGCATCGACCGCCCCACGAGGAGGACGGCATAAACGGTTGCCGGACGGGCCCCGGGCCAGGAGGTAACTCCGCCGACCGGGTGACATTATAGCGGCTCTCCCTCTATCGACGGCGATGACCGACCCCGCGACTCCGAGCACGAACGCGACCCCTCCGTCCGCGAGCCCCCCCGCCACGAGCGGCCCCTACGCCGAGCGGGAGCGGCTGGTGATGGAGAACCTGAAGCAGATCTACGACCCGGAGATCCCGATGAACATCGTGGACCTGGGACTGATCTACGGGTTCGAATGGTCGGGGGACGACGTCACGCTGAAGATGACCCTCACGGCCCCCGGCTGCCCGGTGGCCGGGATCCTTGCCGAGGAGATCAAGGGGGCCATCGAGAAGGTCGCGGGCGTTCACAGCGCGAAGGTCGACATGATCTGGGACCCCCCGTGGACCCCCGAGCGGATGAGCGCCTTCGCCAAGCACCAGTTCGGGTACGCCTAGCCCCCGGGGTCGATGCCCGCCGCCGCGTCCGGCGCGCCGTCCCTCCCGGAGTCCCTCGTCCTTCGGTCGCTCCGTTGGGGCGATTTCGAGCCGTTGGTCGCGATCTACTACGAGCTCTACGAGGAGCGGGCCGAAGGCCACCCCGTCGGGATCGCGCTCTTCCGTCACCGGCCCACCCGGGCGGACGAGGTCGACTGGTTCACCCGGCTCTTCCGAGCGACGCTCGCGGGGGAGGACGTGATGGTCATCGCGGAGGTCGACGGTCGCGCCGTGGGAAACTGCACCGTCGCCCCCGTGGGGCCGCTCCGCCAGAGCGAGACGGGGCACATCGGTCTATTGGGGGTCCTGATCGACCGTCGTTATCGCGGGCGGGGGATCGGGACCGCCCTGCTCGCCCGATGCCTCGAGGAGTGCCGAGGGCAGTTCGAGCAGGTCCGCCTCTCCGTCCACGCGGACAACGAGCGGGCGATCCGCATCTACCGGCGGCTCGGGTTCGTACCGTGCGGACACATCCCTCGGGGGATCAAGCGAGGGGAGGGGTACATCGACGAGGAGTTGATGATTCTCGACCTCACTCGCTGGTCTCCCCCGAGCGCGCCGCACAAGCATTAAACCCCGGCCGGACTCGGGACCCCTGATGGCCGCATCCGACCCCTGGCGGAAGGAGCTCGAGGAAGAGCGCCATCAGAAGAACGACTTCATGCTCCGCCACCCCGAGTCGCCCTTCAATTCGGCCCGGGTCCCCTTCCACGAGCTCCGCTACTTCCCGCCGGATGCCTCCTACCGGGTCCGCGCCCGCCTCGTCCGGGTGGTCCACCCCCAGGAGGCATACCTCCGGACGAACCGGGACGGCTCCTCCGTGATGCGGTACATCGGCGACCTCGTGTTCAACCTCAAGGCCAAGGAGCTCCACCTCCGGGTCTACCACGCCGGCGAGGGCGTCGGCGCTCACGTGTTCGTGCCGTTCCGGGACTCGACGAGCGGACGGGAGAGCTACGGCCCCGGCCGGTACCTGACGCTCGAGCTCAACGACAGCGACAGCTACGACCTCGACTTCAACCGGGCGTTCAACCCGTACTGCGCCTACACCGACGACTACGAATGCGGGTTCCCGCCGGCGGAGAACGACCTCCCCGTACCGGTCCGGGCCGGTGAGCGTGCCTGGGCCGCGGACCGCAACCCCCGCACCCCCTCCACGTTGGTCAAGGAGCGCACGGCCAAGGCCCTCGCCCGAGCCGCCCCGCCGCCCTCCAAGGTCAAAACCACGCCAAGCGCCGCGGCGAAGCCGACCCTACCTCCCCGCCCGGTGTCGAAACCCCGGACCCGCGCGCCCCCCGCGCCCTCGACCCGCGCCCCGGTGCGGTCGTCTAGACGACGTGGGGGAAGAGCCCAATGATCCCCGTCGCGACGAACTGAACCCCCACCGCCGCGAGCAACAGCCCCAGGACGCGGGTCATCGCCATCACGCCGACCCGGCCCATGACCCGGAGCACGCTCTGGCCGTACCGGAAGATGAAGAAGGTCGCGACCGTCACGACGGCGATCGCGATGAACACCACGAGGATGGTCCACGGGTCCCCGCCGGCGTTCGCCTCGTAGATCATCACCGTCGAGATCGCCCCGGGGCCGGCGAGCAGCGGGACCCCGAGGGGGACGATCGAGATCTCGTCCCGCCGCGCGATCGTCTCCTCCCGGTCCTTCGGCGACAGCTTGGCCCGCCCGAACTCCCCGAAGATCATCTCGTAGGCGACCACGAACAGCAGAATCCCCCCGGCGACCTCGAAGGCGGCGAAGCTGAACCCGAAGGCCTGGAAGAGGAACCGACCGACCAGGGCGAAGAGTGCGAGGACCCCGCCGAGCGTGAGGACCGAGCGTTGCAGGACGATGCGCCGGTCGGCCTCGTCGAAGCCTTGGGTCAGGGAGACGAAGAACGGCAGGGTCCCCACCGGGTCGACGATCGCGAAGATCGTGACGATGATGGCCGCATAGACCAGGGGCTCCGACACGGCACCGCCTCTTGAGCGGGGGGCTGAGCCTCGCCGCCCTTCAAGTCTTCGACTCTCCCGACGGGGCTATCGGACCGCCGCGAGGACCCGGCTGTGCCGTCGAGAATAGACCAGCTCCACTTCCCGGAACCCCGCGGCCCGCAGGCGACGCACGTGTCCGGTTAAGTCCGGGGTCGGGGTCCCTGCATGCTCATGGGGGAACCGCTCCCGGTGGACTCGCATCTCCTCCGCCAGCGCAGGTTCGTCGGCGATCGCCTCCCACCAGTCCGTCCACCCCTCCCCCCGGCGCGCCCGCGGGGCCCGGGCCTGCGCCGCGGCCGCGACCGCCGTCTCCGCCTTGCGCAGGCGACGCGAGCGCCGGTCGAACGCGATCCCGTCCGCGTTCAGGAAGATCCCCCCGGGCCGCACGCGTCGCGCCAGGTCGCGGTACAAACGGGCGAGCTCGGGACCGCGCAGCCAGTGCAGCGCGGTCGACGACAAGGCCGCATCGTACCGGCCGGGCGGGATGGACCGGCGCCAGGCAGGGGAGCGCAGGTCGGCGTCGACCCAGGTGACCCGGCCCCCGTACCGGGCGAGCGCCACCTCGCCGAGCCGCCGCGTCACGGGGTCGCAATCGACCGCCACCACGCGCGCCCTCGGGAAGTTCTCGAGGACCCGCTGGGTCACCGCCCCGGTGCCGCAGCCGAGGTCCAGGCATCGGGGATGGGAACCGGCCACGGCACGCAACCAGAGGAGCATGATCCGGAACCGCCGCTCCCGGTCCGGGACGTGCAGCTCCTGCTGAAGGTCCCATCGACGCCGCCACCGCTGGGCGAGACCCCTCGTGAGCCGGCGGCTCGGAGCCATCCCCGGCTCCTAGGCGGCCGCGGGTTTAGGGTTTCGTCTCGGCGGCGTCCGAGCCGAGCGCGGCCGCACGGCGGCGGGCGTGACGGACCGACGCGCGGGCCCCCCTCTTGACCGAGTGGACCGTGGAGCGCTTCCGGGCCCGACGAACGCTCGGCTTCGGGGCGGCCCCGATGTCCCGGGCGCGGATGCGGAGCACGAGCGGTTGGTGGTTCGGGTTCGCGAGCAGGAGCAGGTAATCACCGGGCGATTGGGGGTCGAAGTGGATCCGGGCGCGTCCGGCGAGGCGCACCCGCTGCACGTAGGGCCCCTGCTTGTGGCCGATCAGCAGGACGAACGAACGGCCGGGCTGCGGGTTCTCGAGCTCGACGTCGATCTCGCAGGCCGGCGCCGCGAGGTGGATCTCGAGACGAACGGTGGAGACCGGCTCGAGCACGAGGAACCGCGGGAGGTCCTTTAGCGCGGTCGCCATGGAGGAGCGAACTCGCACTCCATGAAAGCCTTCCCCGTCCACGCGCCGTCGAGCCGGGCGATCCCGGCTCCGGGGAATCTTAAATCACTCGCGCCGCTCACCGCGGCATGGCAGCGACGCGGACCGCTCAGGCAGTTTGGGAAGGCGACTTACCTCACGGACACGGCTCGGTGAAGGGCACCAGCGGGGGACTCCCGGCGGTGCAGGTGAGCTGGTCGGCGCGCACGGAACAGCCCGGAGGCCGGACGAGTCCGGAGGAACTGCTCGCCGCGGCCCACGCCTCCTGCTTCTCCATGGCCCTCTCGGCCGGGCTGGGGCGGGCCCAACACCCACCGACCAAGCTCGAGACGACGGCGGCCGCCACGTTCGACAAGGTCGGGGACGGCTGGAAGGTCACCAAGGTGGAAATCTCCGTGGTCGGCCACGTCCCCGGCATCTCCGCCGAGGAGTTCGCGGCCGCGGCGCAGGCCGCCGGGGCCGGCTGCCCGATCTCGGGCGCCCTGAAGGGGAACGTCGCGGTCTCCGTGCAGGCGAAGCTCGGCTGATCCCGGGCTACCGCGCGAGCGTGAGGTCGGCGAACACGAACCCGTCCCGTTCCACCACCGGCCCGGGCGCGACCCGGAGCGGCGCCGCGAACATCGGGCCGGCCGTGACGCACGTGTGGAACTCGCCTCGCTCCCCGCATGGGTCGACCTCCTTCGGGAGCTCGGCCAGAAGCTTCCGGGTGAGGGTCCGACCGGCGAACCTGGACGGGAGCTTCCTCGGGTCGAGGGCCACGATCGTCGCCACGACCCCCCGGTCGATCATCTCCTCGGCCAGGGCCCGGGTGGGGCGACCCCAGAGCGGGAAGACGGGCTCGAGCCCCGTACCCGCCATCCGTTCCTCCCGGTACCGGCGCACGTCCTCGAGGAACAGGTCGCCGAAGACCACCTTCGTCACGCCGTCGACCCGGAGCCGGCCCAGCTCGGTCGCCATCGCACGCTCGTAGACCTCGTTGGGACACGGGAAGGGGATGTAGACCGGCCGGAGCGGGAGTCCCAGCGCTCGGGCCTGTGCGTCGGCGACCTCGGCGCGCACCCCGTGCATCGACACCCTTCCGAACGCTTCCGTCATCGTGCACAGGAGGCCGACGAGCTCGAGCGACGCCTCGGACCGGACCGTATGGAGCGCCCAGGCGCAGTCCTTGCCGGTGCTCCAGGCCACCACCGCCTTTTCGGCCACGGTCAGCTACCGAAATCCGACAGCGAGCGCTGGACCTTCCGGCCCGCTCCGGCCGGTCCTCGGGACCCGGCGGCCGCCGTCTCGGTCGTCTCCTCCGGCTCCGACGATGCGCCGGGTGGGGGGGCGGCCGACCCCGAGGCCCCGGAGCGCAGTCGGTTCACCGCCGCCGACCCCGGCTCCGTCCCGAGGAGGTGGGCGAGTTCCTCCGAGGTGAGTCCCAGCTCTTCGACCAGTTGCTGAGCGCTCTGCCGCACCTCGCCGCGCGCCTTGGCCTGCGCCCCGTCCCGGGCTAACGCTTCGAGGAACGGGAGGAACGACACCCGGGTCTTCTCCTTGGAGAGATGCCACCGGTGCGCTGCTTTCACGACGATCCCCTCGCGGAGCCCCCGGGCCGCCCGGGAACGGCCCATCGTACCGAGGAACTCGGGGAAGTAGACACGTCCACGGGCGACGGTGGGAGCCTCCCGGATCGCTAGCCCGACCCCGCCCGTCTGCAGCTCGGAGGCGTAGCTCCATTGACTCCACACCCGGGCCCGGCGCGCCCGCTGCAGCATCCGGTCGGCCTCCGCGAGGACGCGGAAGGCGTCCTCCCGGTGCCCGGCATCCGGTGAGAACGCGGGGATGTTCTCCTCGATCCACGGGAAGACGTCGTCCGGCGGGGCGTCGACCCGGTCCTGGACCTCGACCGAGCGGTAGTATCGATGGGCCGAGAGCGCCTCCGCGGTCAGCTCTTCGAGGTCGGAGGTGAGGTCCCGCACCCCGAGGACCGAAAGCTGGGCGGGTCCCGGCGGCAGCGGGGCAACGGCCTCGAGGTCGTTCAGCGCCGCTCGGAGGTCCCCGCGCGCCTTCTTGACGATCGCCTCGACCGCCCCCGCGGCGAGGGAGATCCCCTCGAGTCTCGCCACCCGCTCGACGCGCGCGCCGACGTCGGGGTCCCGGAGCCGGTCGAACCGGATGCGGACGACCGAGCTGCGGAAGAGCGGGGAGTAGCGGGTGAGGACCTGCTCGTCATTCACCGTGAGCACGAGCGGTTGGCGGGTCGACCGAACGAGCCGGGCGATCGCTCCGAGGCCGCCCCGGTCGGAGTAGTCCTGGGGCCGGGAGCCGCCCTTCCAATCCGTCAGGTCGCGCTGGGCGGCGGCGAGCCGCGTCCAGGCAGCGCGCCCGGCGCTGCGGGGCACGTCCTCCCATTCCGGGAACGCCGCGGGCCGGCCCCCGGTGCCCAGTCCCCAGCCCGCGTTGAGCGCTTCGACCGTCCCGTAGCGCCCTCGTAGGAACTCCCGGAGGGAGACGGGAGCGGGCGCCGCCCGAGCGGTCTCGCTCCGCTTCCCCGTCAAGCAGTCTGCTTCGTCCAGGAGGATGAGGGCGCGGCCAGGTCCTCTCCCGGTCGTCGCGGAAGCAAGGGTGTGCGTGATCGATGCGCGTCCGGCGACCTGCTCGATCGCGCGCTCGTTCCGGGCATCCGAGGCGTTCATCTCGACCACGGACCAGCCGTTCTCTTCGGCCAACGCCAGAGCGGTCGTCGTTTTCCCTACCCCCGGCGGCCCGGCGAGGACGGCCGCTCGACGGGCGGGGACCGTCCCGGAGTTCCAATCCGCCGCCCACGCCCGCAGCTCCGCGAGCGCCCGAGCGGACCCGACGACCTCCTCGAGCCGGTGGGGGCGGTACCGCTCGGATATCGGTGCCCGTCGGGAACCCTGGCCCGCCATGACCCATTCCCCCCGAGGTTCCGCGACAGATAATGCCTCAGCCCACGGGCTGGAGGAGTTCGGCAATGGCCGCGAGGGTCCGCAGGGACCCGGGCCCGGCGGGACCGGGACTTGGGGAAGCCTTCTCTACGGGCGCTTGCTCGCCCCCGTCCCATGGCTCCTCCCGCGACGCCGATCGTCCCCCGTAGGGCGATTCCCGGCGGGGGCCCTAGCTGCTCCCTGCTCGGGTTCGTGGTAGCGACCGGGGGCCCGGCAGGGCCCACCTCCGACCGCGCGATCGTCGAACGGCTCCGTCAGGCTCGGGGTGCGGGGGTGACCGTGTTCGACACCGCCGGGTCCCGGGACCCGGGCCGAGCCCGGGCGCTCCTGGCCACGGCCTTCCCGAACCCGGATCCCGAGCTGGCGGTGGTTCTCGGCGGAAACGAGGACGCGTTGGCTCCCTCGCCGAATTCCTCCCACCGTCCGCGAGACCGCGGGACCCCTTCGGCCCCCGAGCCGCTTCCGGGTTTCACGGTGATCCGGGAGATGTCGGCCTCCTCCGCCGGCGGCGGGCCACAGCGAGCCCCGGGGCCCGTGCCTCCCACCGGGGGGCCTGGCCCGATTCCCGCGACCCGGCTCGACCCCCAGCGGGACTCGCTCCCTCCGTCCCCCGCCCCGGGCCTGTACGCCGGACCGTTCTCGCTGCTCGACCGGCGACTCCGACCGGTCCTGGACGCCGCCTCCCGCTCGCGTCCGGTCGGTCTCCTCGCGCGGGACCCGTTCGCCGGCGGGCGGCTGGACGGCTCGCGGTTCGGGGAGGGTTGGCTCGAGCTCGGACCGTCCGGGGGGCCGCCGCCGCTGCGCTCTCTCACCGATGAGTTCGAGCCCGTGCTCCGGCTCGGGTTCCTCACCTCCGGCCGGACGCGCACTCTGGCGCAGGCTGCTCTCCAGTATGTCACCGGTCCCCCGTGGGTCGTGACCGTCCTCGCCCCCTTGCCGCCCGCGGACCGACTGCAGGAGTTGCTGGGGGCCTTCTCCCGCCCCCCGTTGACCGAAGAGGAGGTCGGTCGCATCGAACGGGAGCCTTCGGCCCCGGCCCCGCCACCTCCTCGTCCCTTGCTCAAATAGCCGAGAACCCTCCCCTGAGCATGCCCGAGCCGGGGGACGTCGCGCCCGACTTTACCGCACTGAGCGAGGACGGGAGCCCGTTCACCCTCTCGTCGCTCCGCGGCAAACCGGTCGCCCTGTACTTCTTCCCCAAGGCCAATACCACCGGGTGCACGATGGAGACCCGCGCCTTCGCCGACCATTACACCGAGCTCCAGGCCGCCGGCTGGTCCGTGGTCGGGGTCAGCGTCGATTCGGTGCAGACGCAGAAGCGGTTCGCCGACAAATGCCACGCGGCCTTCCATCTGATCGCCGACACCGACAAGAGCATCGCCAGGGCCTACGACGTGCTCGGCTTCCTCGGGTTCGCCCGACGCGTGACGTTCCTCATCGGGCCGGACGGCAAGATCCAGGAGACGATCAGCGCGATGACCCCGGGCACCCACGTGGAGCGCACCCTCGACCGGGCCCATTCCTCCGGCCCCAAGTAACCGTCTAATCTCCCCGAGGCTCGGACGCGACGACCCATGAAGATCCGCTCGGTCGAACCGATCGAGGTAGCTGCTCCCGCGGGAGAATCCTCCTCGCCCTGGAGCTCGACGGTGATCCTCGTGAGGGTCACGACCGCGAGCGGGGCGGTGGGCTGGGGCGAGGCGCCGACGACCCTCATGACCGCACCGGTCCGGGAGAGCGTGCGGGAGGTCGCCCGGTTCTACGAGGGGCGCGAGCTCGAAGAGCACGTGGCGGCCCTCCGCGACTTCGAGGTCTATTCGTTCTACCGCTCCCGCTCGATGGAGGCGACCAGCGCGCTCTCCGCCGTCGACATCGCCTGCCACGACTTGGTCGGCCGCGCCGCGGGGGTGCCGGTCTCGACCCTGCTCGGCGGGGCGATCCGGACCCGGGTCCGGGCCTACTCGAACGGGTGGTACTCGGACTGCATCGAGCCCGGGGAGTTCGCCGACAAGGCGCGCGCGATGGTCCGGTCCGGCTTCCGGGCCCTCAAGTTCGACCCGTTCGGGGACGCCTACCGCACGCTCTCTCCCGAGGGGCTGGACCGTGCGGTGGCCCGGGTGGCCGCGGTCCGCGAGGCGGTCGGCCACGGGGTGGACCTGCTCCTCGAGTACCACGGCCGGTTCCTGCCCGAGGCCGCGGTCCGGGCCGGCCGGGCGCTGGATGCCTTCCGTCCCCGCTTCATGGAAGAACCGGTCCTCCCCGAGCTCTGCGATGCCCTGCGCGGCTTTCGACGCGCGGTGGCGACCCCGGTCGCTCTCGGCGAACGGCTCCTCACCGCCGCGGACTTCGAGAGCTTCCTGCGCCGGGGGTTGGTGGACATCCTCCAGCCGGACATCACGAACTCGGGCGGGTTCACCTACGGCCGGGAGATCGCCGGGGTCGCGGCGGCCCACGGGGCGCCGCTCGCCTACCACAACGCCTTCGGCCCGGTGCAGACGGCCGCGACGCTCCAGATGGACGCGGTCCTCCCCACGTTCTTCCTGCAGGAGAGCTTCGAGGCGAGCTGGCCGGAGTGGAAGCGTTCCCTGGTACGGGGATATGCCATCGAGTCCGGAGAGTTCGCGATCCCCACGAAGCCCGGGCTCGGCATCGAGGTGGACGAGCGGGCCGTCGAACGGTACCGCTCCGACGTGATGGAGCCGATCGGGCCGGAGCCGCCATGGGTCATCGCCGGCACGTGGGTCCGACGACCGAAGGACGCTCCCCCCGCTCCGCCCGCGTCCCGACGGCCACCGCCTCGTCGGCCCTAGGTGTCGGGGGAGGCCCCGGGCCGACCGGCCGCGGCCGCTGCTGGTCGGCTCACTTCGTCAGCTGGTGACGCATCGCTCGGAGCTCCTTCCGGTGCTCCGGGGTGGGCTTCGGATAGCTCAGCCGCAGCCGCTCGAGCGTGTCGAGGAGGACCTGGGAGATGATCAGGCGGGCGTTCTCCTTGTCGTCCGCGGGCACGATGTACCACGGCGCCTCGTCCGTGCTGGTCGCCTCGAGGCACTCCGCGTACGCCCGCTGGTAGTCCCTCCAGAACTTCCGCTCCTCGAGGTCGGCGGGCCCGATCTTCCAGTTCTTCTCCGGGGTGTCGATGCGGTCGAGGAACCGCCCCCGCTGCTCTTCCTTGGAGAGGTGGAGGAAGAACTTGACGATCCGAGTGCCGTTTCGGACGAGATGCTTCTCGAGTTCGGTGATCGAGCGGTATCGCTCCTTCCAGACCGAGGCCTCCTCCTCGACCCCCGGGATCCCCTCCGCCCGGAGGATCTCGGGGTGGACCCGGACGATCAGGACCTCTTCGTAGTAGGACCGGTTGAAAATGCCGATCTGGCCGCGCTCGGGTAGGTATCGAGTCGTTCGCCAGAGGAAGTCGTGGCGGAGCTCCTCGGGGGTCGGGTGCTTGAAACTGTACACCCGCGAGCCCTGCGGGTTGAGCCCCGACATGACGTGACTGATCGCCCCGTCCTTCCCGGCGGCGTCCATCGCCTGGAAGATGAGAAGGATCGCATACCGGTTCGACGCGAACAGACGGTCCTGGAGGGACCGCAGCCTCTCCCGGTGCGCCTCGAGCAGTCGCTCGTACCCCTCCTTGGAGCGGTAGACCGGGGCGATCCGGGTCGGCCACTTCTGGAGCCGGACGGATTGCCCTTCCCGGACCCGGAAGTCCTTGGACCGGGCCTTCACGCTCCCGTCGTCCCCCCGGCTGCGACGGAGGGAGGATGGTACCTTAAGGAGGACCTCCCTCGGCGGACGCCCCTTCGCTCGGAGACGGCTGCTTCCCCACGACGCGCCCGAGCCGCTCCATGGCGGGAATAAATATGAGCCGGGGTTTCCGGGGCCATGGCCCGTACCCCTTCGACCTCCCGCGAGAGGCAGTATGCGCACGCCGTGTTGACCAAGAACCTCCAAGTCAAGCCGGGAGAAAACGTCGTGATCGAAGGCTGGAGCCACGTGCTCCCTTGGGCGTCGGCCCTGGCGCGGGAGACGCGACGGCTGAAGGCGCACCCGATCGTGCTCTACGAGGACGAGGATGCGTTCTGGGACTCGGTCGACGCCAAGGAGGACAAGATCCTCGGCGCGGCCCCATCCCACGAATGGGCCGCGCTGGGCAAGACCAACGTCTACATCCACATGTGGGGCGCGGGCGACAAGCTCCGGCTCGACGCCCTCCCGGGCGGGCGGACCGACAAGCTCTTCGCCTGGAACCCGGCCTGGTACAAGACCGCGGCCAAGGCGGGGTTGCGCGGGAGCCGGCTCGAGATCGGGCGTCCCTTCCCGAGCCTCGCGAAGGTCTACGGAGTGGACGAGGCCGAGTGGATGGACCGGTTGGTCGCCGCCACGCTCGTCAGTCCGGACTCCCTCGAGGCGGCCGGACAGCTCATCGTCAAGGCTCTCGAGCGCGGGCACCGGGTACGCATCCGGGACGACCGCGGGACGGACCTTACGCTCGGACTGGCGGGTCGGGCGGCGGCCGCGGAGTACGGCCGGGTCACGAAGGAGGCCATGAAGCGGCCGT
>JASHTC010000085.1 GCA_030040755.1 Thermoplasmata archaeon
CCGAGGAGGAGGCCCGCCGATGAGCCTCTCCCCCGACGAGATCGTCGACCTCACCGAGATCCTCGTGGTGCTGATGGGGATCGGCGTCACGTGGGCGGTCTACCACGGGAGCGACAAGGCCGAGCTGCCGGGCGAGGCGTCCGTCCCGGACCCCCACGAGGTGGACGACGCGATGCCCGACACCTCCGGGAGGACGCTGACATGAGCTGGGAGATCGACTGCGCGAGCTCGTGCCCCTTCCTCGCCGAGCGCTCGCCGGCGTTCGACTTCCCCGTCGGCCAGGTGCGCCGGGTCGCGAGCGGGGGCGAGGACAGCGACGTCGACGAGACCCGCCGCAACATCCTGAAGCTGGCCGGGGTCGGCGCGCTGGTCCTTGCGGGCGGCGGGCTCGGCGCGGCGGCGCTGCAGTACTCGGTACCCCCCACGATCGGCCTGACGAGCTACCCGAAGGTCGCCCTGGTTGACGTCAGCGGCAAACCCCTCACGGTCGACGCGGCGATGGCCGAGTACAACGTCGGCACGAGCGACCTCTTCATCTTCGACTACCCGTTGCGCAACGAGCCGAACTTCTTCCTGAACCTCAACACGGTGGACAGTCAGCGGCCGACCAGCAGCAACCCGGGAGCCTGGATGGTGCCCGGTGGGATCGGTCCGAACGGCTCGATCGTGGGGTACAGCGCGATCTGCCAGCACCTCGGCTGCCCGGCGCCGGCCATCGCCTACTACCCGCCCGGGACGTGCCCGAGGACGTTCGCCGGCGGCACGCTGCCGTTCTACATCCACTGCTCCTGCCATGGGTCGACCTACGACGTCACGCACTCGGCCGCCAACCTGACCGGGCCGGCGGTGCTTCCGCTCCCGCAGGTGACCCTGGAGCAGGACTCGTCGGGGAACATCTACGCCACGGGGCTGACCGGACCGCCGGTCAACGGCCACCTCAACTCCCTCCAAGGCGACTACGGCGTCGGCTCGACGAGCCAGCTGAGCCGCGAGACGCCCGTCATCCTATGCAGCTTCCCGAGCTAGAGGGGGTGGAGGGTGTCGGTCTCGGGCTGGTACAATCGGACCCTCAACAAGATCTGGGGGTTCGTCGAGGACCGCACCGCGATGAGGCGGTGGGCCCTCCGGCCCCAGCCCGCGTTCACGTTCAAGCCCTCCTACTGGACCGGCGCGTTCGTCGCGGTCGCGCTCGTCTACCAGATCATCTCGGGCGCGCTGCTGTTGCTCTACTACCAGCCCAGCACGAACGCGACCCTCACCGCCTGCGGCCAGACGGTCGGCTCGCTGTCGACCGCGCCGGCCGCGTGGTGTTCGACGTACTACATCATCAACTCCGTCCCGATGGGCTCGATCCTCCTCTCGAGCCACCTCTACGGCGCCTACGCCATGATCTTCCTGATGTTCCTGCACTTCTTCCGCGGCTACTACGTCGGGGTGTACAAGTCCCCGCGCGAGTTCTCCTGGATGGTCGGCACCCTCCTGATGGTCGTCACCCTCGGGATGGGGTTCACGGGGTACCTGCTCCCGTACACCCAGCTCGCCTACAATGCGACCAACGTCGGGGTCGTCCTCGCGCTCCGCCTGCCCACGCTCGGCCCGCTGATCGGCCCGTTCATCCTCGGCGACGGTACGTCGCAAGGCCTGCTCAGTCGGATGTTCGACGCCCATGTGATCCTGCTGCCGCTCGCGCTCGCGGGGCTCTTCTACGCCCATCTGTCGCTCTTCGAGTCCCACGGGATCGCCCCGCCCGCGACCTCCGACCCGACCCAGCGACGTCGGTTCACGGACAAGGAGGAGAAGGACCACGTCCCGTTCATCCCGCACATCTTCTTCTACACGCTGAAGTGGGGGCTCCTCTACCTCGGTATCCTCTTCGGGATCGCCGCGCTCTGGCCGTGGAACCTCCCCACGTACGTCGGGAACACCGCCGCGGCCGCGGTCGTGACCGAGCCCGACTGGTACTTCCTCTGGCTGTTCAAACTGGTCGATTTCCAGGGGGTCACGCCGGTGATCGCGATCGGCGGCTCGACGGCGATCCTCCTCTACATCCTATTCCTGCCGTTCCTCGACCGCTCGAAGCGGACCCATCCGCGCGACCGACCGGTCTTCATCTATCTGGCGACCTGCCTGCTCGAATTCTTCATCCTGATGACCGTCTGGGGCGGAGAGACCCCGGGGGTGCAGATCACCTACCCGAGCATCGCGCTCGGGATCGGTCCGATCTTCGGGGTGACCGCGGTCGCCGTCGGGCTCTTCCACTGGCGGTACCGGCTCAGCTACCGGCGCCGGCTCGCGGCCCGTCAGATGAGCTACGCCGGGCCGTACCCGCGAGGCGCCCCCTCGGTCAGCGGCTCGCACCCGACCTCGGCGGTCTCGGAGGTGGGGTCCTCTGACTGAGAGCGAGACGTCCCCCCCGCAGTGGCGCACCGGGGCCCTCTGGGCGGTCCTGTCGGTCTTCCTGGTGTTCGGGGCGACCGGCCTCGCGACGATCGTCTACGGTCTCACCGGGACCCTCGCCGGCCAGTGGTGGGACCTGATCGTCCTCGGGGCCGGGGTCGCGATCGCCGCGCTCTCGTTCCTGTTCATGGCGGGGATCCTCTACCGGGTCGACCGGTACCGGGGGACCACCGGGCGGAGGGTCGAGCTCTTTGAGTAGCCCCGCCCTGACGCCCGACGAGTTCCATCGCCTGCGCGAGCGGGTGCTCAACCTCTACACGGCGACCGTCGTGCTGATGCTGCTCGGCATCGGCGTCCTCCTGGTCTACACGGTCGTCCTCGTGGGCCCGCTCACCTCCCCCGGCGCGCAGGAGTCGTTCGGGCTCGCCCTCGCCCTCGGCTTCCTCATGGCCGCGGTCGTCGGCCACCTGGTCGACCGGATGTACCGGGTCTGGCCGCTCGGGCGCCGCATCCACCCGACCGCGCCGGGACCCGTGACCCCGCAGGCGGAGGTCCGCTTCTTCCAGGTCCTCGTCGTCGTCTGCGCCGCGGCGGGGATCGCCTACCTCCTGGGAGCGCTGATCGCCGGATGAGCGGAGGCCGCTAGCATGGACATCGAAACGACCGCGGTCGTCACGCTCCTCATCGCCGCGTTCGCCGGCTTCCTCCTCTGGGCGTTCAGCACCCACGGGACCTGGCTCGTCTACCAGATCCGCAAGTGGCTGTTCACCACCGACCACCGGAAGATCGGCCTGATGTACATCGCGATCGGGATCCTATTCTTCTTCATCGGCGGGATCTACGCGACCCTGATCCGCACCGACCTCGGGCTCGTGCAGGGGCTCGGGATGGACCCGCAGACGACCCTCGGCATCACGCCGGACGTCTACTCGACCCTGTTCACGATGCACGGCGTGCTGATGATCTTCATGTTCATCATGCCGACCCTCGCCGGGTTCGGCAACTTCCTCGTCCCGTCCATGATCGGCGCGCGGGAGATGGCGCTTCCCCGGATCAACGCCATCGCCTTCTGGATGCTCCCGCCCGCCGGCGTGATCCTGATCCTCTCGAACGCCTACGCCGGCTGGACCGGCTACGTCCCGCTCTCTCTCGAGACCCTGCCCGGCAACCCCTACGGCCTCGACCTGTGGATCCTCGGGCTGCACATCCTGACGATCTCCTCGATGATGGGGGCGGTGAACTTCCTCGTCACGATCACCAAGCACCGGGCGCCGGGCGTCCACTACTGGAACATGCCCCTGTTCGTCTGGTCGATCCTGATCAACTCCGTCCTCCTGATCTTCGCCCTCCCCGAGCTGTCGATCGCGCTGACGTTCGTCCTCTCCGACCGGACCTTCGGCACGCACATCCTCGCCGCCGTGAACGGCACCCCGCTCGGGGGCGCGCTCCTCTACCAGAACATCTTCTGGTTCTTCGCCCACCCCGAGGTCTACATCATGGTCCTGCCGGCGTTCGGGATCATCTCGACGATCCTCCCCAAGCTCGCCCGCAAGGACATCTTCGGCTACGGGGCGATGGCGATCGCGCTCGGGGTCTTCGCCGTGCTCTCCTTCGCGGTCTGGGAGCATCACATGTTCGTGACCGGGGTCGACGTGAACATCCAGTTCGTCTTCATGCTCTCGACGATGGCGATCGCGGTCCCCTCCGCGGTCAAGACGTTCAACTGGATCGCGACGCTCTGGGGCGGGCGGATCTGGATGGCGGTCCCGATGTGGTTCTGCCTGGCGTTCGTCACCGGGTTCGTCATCGGCGGGCTCTCGGGCCTCTTCCTGGCCTCCGTCCCGATCGACTACCTCTACCACGGGACGTACTTCGTGGTGGCGCATTTCCACTACATCCTGCTCGGGGGGACGCTGATGGCGATCTTCGCCGGGATCTACTTCTACTACCCGATCCTCATCCACCGCTGGTACGACCAGAAGCTCGGCCAGATCCACTTCGCGCTCACCTACGTCGGGGTGAACCTCCTCCTGTTCCCGATGTTCATCCTCGGCGCCGAGGGGATGCCCCGGCGGGTCTACACCTACCTGTGGACGGGCAACTTCCAGGCGCTCAACTTCCTCTCCACGATGGGCGCCTACATCCTCGGCATCGGCCAGCTCGTCTTCCTGTTCAACATGGTCTACAGCTACTTCGCCGGCGAGCCCGTCACGACCGCCGACCCGTGGGGCGAGGAGCTCGCGGTCAAGATGACCGGGCCGGTGGCGACGCCCGAGCCGACCCCGCTGCGCCGACCGGTCCCGACCGTCTCGTCGAGCGAGGTCGAGTAGCGAGGGACCGATGCGGGGCCACGACCTGTTCCGGTGCGCCGCGATCTTCGCGGTCGTCCTCTGCTACTCGACGATCCTGCTCGGGGGGAACGTCGTCACGAGCGGGAACGGGCTCGCCTGCCCGGACTGGCCGTCCTGCTTCGGGAACGGCAACCTCCTCCCCGCCTTCCAGGGAGGGGTCGTCGCCGAGTGGAGCCACCGGGTCTCGGCGTTCTTCCTCTCGACGTGCGTCCTCGTCCTGGCGGTGCTGGGGGTGGCCTTCGAGCGCTCCCGTCGCGTCCTCCAGCGGCTGTCCTTCGGCGCGCTCGCGCTCGTCGTGACCGAGGCGCTCCTCGGAGGCCTCGTGGTCGAGAACAAGCTCGCGGGGGCGCTCGTCATCGCGCACCTCGGGATCGCGACCGTGCTCTTCGGCATCCTCTTGCTCATCGCCGCGCTGTCGAACCTGCGCGACCTGCCCCGGCGCTGGGTCCGGTGGGCCCGGGAGGCTGCCGAGGGGACCCCTCCCCCGCTCTCCGCGCCGGTCGAGCCGGTGCGTCCCCCGGCTCCGTCCGACCCGGCCCGGGCGGGTGTCGCGCCCCGGGAAGCCTAAACCGATTCCGGGGGTCGGCACGGTCGGTCCATGGAACCGCCCCCTCCGCCCCCGGTCGACGCCTCGCCTGCCCGAGGAGGGCTCCGGGACTGGCTGTCGCTGACGAAGCCGGGGATCACGGCCCTCATCTGCCTCGTGGCCGTCGGAGGGTTCCTCCTGGCGGCGCCCCGGTCGATCGACCTCCTCCGTCTCGGGATCGTGGTGGGAGCCGGCGCGCTCGCCTCCGGTGGCTCCGCGATGCTGAACCACTACCTGGAGCGGGAGAGCGACCGCCGGATGAAGCGGACCCGCGAGCGGCCGCTCGCGGCCGAGCGGATCGCCTCGAGCGGCGCCGCCGCCGGGGTGGGCCTCGCGCTCGTGGGCCTCGGGGTGGGGATGGCCAGCTGGCTCCTCAACCCCCTGACCGGCGTCTCGATCCTCCTCGGGGCCCTCACCTACGTCGTCGTCTACACGGCCTGGCTGAAGCCGCGCTCCAGCTGGAACATCGTGATCGGGGGGTTCGCCGGGAGCGCGCCCGCTCTCGCCGGCGGGGCGGCGGCGGTCGGGAGCTGGACGCCGGGGGTCCTCGCGCTGGCGCTCCTCGTCTTCCTGTGGACCCCTCCGCATTTCTGGAGCCTGGCGCTCCTGCTGAAGGACGACTACGCGCGGGCCGGCCTCCCGATGCTTCCCCGAATGGACGACGTCGGCTACTCCGGCCGGGTCGTGGTCGTCTCGGCGGCCCTCCTGGTCCCCGCCGCCGCCCTCGTCGGCGCCTGGGGGCTGGTCGTCCTCCCGGTCGCCGTCGCCCTGGTCGCTCTCGGCCTCGTCTTCGTCGCCCTGACGGTGCCCCTCTGGACCGAGGTCAGCCGTGCGACGGCGCGTCGGGGGTTCCTGTTCTCCGGGCCGTACCTCCTCGGCGTGGTGGTGGCCCTCGCGGTCAACGTCCCCCTCGTCCACCTCGGGCTGGCCACGGGCTGGTAGGGTCGCTCCGCGCTCGGTGAGCTTATCTCGCCTTCCGAGCCTATCGTTGTCGATGTCAGACTCCGCCCGGGTCGGAGCGTCCGGTGACCGCCTGCACGATGCGGAGAAGGTCCTGCGTCGCTTCGGATATTCCCGAGTAGACCCTGCGCGCCGCGAACCCGCCGTCGACCCCTCCTTCTGGGTCCAGGAAGCCGGCGTACCTCGCCGCACCTTCCCCGTCTACCTCCCCGGCCAGCGGGGCGAGGTCGAGGAGCGGATCGACCGGTGGATCGAGGGGACCCGGAGCGAGCCGCGCGGCCACCGCGCGATCTTCATCGTCCCGACCGACACGGACGCCGAGGAGGCGTGGCGCCGACTGGCGCGCACCCCCGGCTCCACGATCGACAACGAGGTCTCGATCCTAGTCGTCCCGCCCAGCGCCCGCGCCGAGAGCGCGGCGCATTTCGCCCTGCGGGTCCTCTCTCCGAAGGACCTCCTGCGGCTCGGCACCGGAATCGTGGTCGGCCTCTTCCGCCGCGCCCAGGAGAGCGAGGGCGCCTCCCCGGTCGACTTCGAGGAGATGCTCGGCATCCTGCGGGGCCGGTTCGGGATCGACGTCCACCGCTCGCTCGGCGTCGCCTCGGACGAGGACGCGCTGTTCCTGCTCTACCAGCTGGCCCTGCGGGACTCCTACGCTCCGGGGGACCCGGGCGCGAACCTGCACCTCCTGGTGCTCAAGCCGACGGGACCCGCCGCCCGGCTCCCGTGGTTCGCGGCCTAGCGCCGACGAACCGAACCGATAAGAACCGGTCGTCTCGTCCCCTCTCCGATGCCCGAGGCGCCGTCGCCGTACCGGACGCCGTACACCCCGAGCCCGGGGAGCTCGACGACCTCGCCGACCGTCACGCCCGAGGAAGGGAAGGCGGACCTGTGGGGGTACTTCTGGCTCGCGCTCCTCAACACGCTCATCATCGCGGTCGCCGGGATCGGGGCCTGGTTGTACGTCCACCACTCGCTGTAGACCCGCCGGAGCGCGGGGCGCCGAGCAACCATTATCTAACACGGCCCGGTCCTCGCGCCGCCGGCGCGGGGCCGTGGGGTAGCTTGGTCCATCCTTCTTGCTTGGGGTGCAAGAGACTCCGATTCAAATTCGGACGGCCCCACCGGCGGCGCGGCTCCCGCCGCGCCGTCCGCGCGCGGGCCGACCGCCCGCTAAGTAGGGGCACCCGTTCGGGCGCGCGTGCCCCGACGGTTCGTCCAGGAACGCCGGCACGACCCCTACTACCGGGCCGCCCAGGAGGAGGGGCTGCGCTCCCGGGCCGCCTACAAGCTCGGACACCTCGACGACCGGTTCCATCTCCTCCCGCCCGGAGGGCGGGTCCTGGACCTCGGAGCGGCCCCCGGGGGATGGTCCGTCGTGGCGCGCGCCCGGGTCGGTCCGTCGGGGACGGTGGTCGCGGTCGACCCCCGACCGGTCGAGGCGATCGAGGGCGTGCAGTATATCCGGGGCCGGGTCGGGGACCCCCAGCTGGCCGAGCGCCTCCGGGCCCCGTCGTTCGACGTGGTCCTATCGGATATGTCGCCCCGCATCAGCGGGGCCTACGCGACGGACCACGCCCGGTCCGTCGGCCTCGTGCAGGACGCGCTCGGGCTCGCCCGCACCGTCCTGGCGGCGGGAGGGACCTTCGTCGCCAAGGTGTTCGACGGGGACCTGGTGGAGGGGCTGGAGCGGGAGCTCGAGCGCTCCTTTTCGCGCGTGCGTCGGACCAAACCACCGGCGTCGCGCGAGCGCTCGTCGGAGCTGTACCTGATCGCCACGGGGTTCCGTCCGGACCCGATTTCAGGCCCCGGCGCCGGCTGGGCGCCGGGCCCGGCCCCCGCTAAATAGTTTCGGGATTTACCCCGAATCCGCCATTTTCGAGGTCTGGTCACTCGTGATCCGGTTCGGACCCGCGGGGATCCCTCTCTCCTGCAAAGGCCGTACGCTGCGCGACGGAATCGCCGACGTCCACCACTTGGGCCTGACCGCCATGGAGGTCCAGTTCATCAAGGTGAACCCGTTGACGCGCCTGGCGTTGGACGAGGAGCTCGGCAAGCTTCCGCGCGAGCTCGTGCAGCAGCTCCCCGTGAGCGTCGGGCCGGCCGACCATCAGGGCGGCGCTCCGGTAGCGGCGGCGTTCACCACTCCCATCAAGCGGCGCGACTCGCTCACTACGCTGACGTGGAGCTTGGCGAAGGACCACGCTGACCTCGAGCAGACCAAAGCGCTCGCCCGGGCGCTCGACGTCGACCTTACGTTGCATGCCCCGTACTACGTCGACTTCTTCGGCTCGGCGGACGCGCGGGAGCAGTCGACCCGGCAGATCCAGTGGGCGGGGGTCCTGGCGCACGGCCTCGGGGGGCGGCTCACCGTCACCCACCTCGGGTTCTACGGCGGCGGGCCGCGCGCCGATTCCGTGCAGGA
>JASHTC010000086.1 GCA_030040755.1 Thermoplasmata archaeon
CGCGCGATGAGGACGAAGCCGACCGAGGCGCCGATCGTCATCGTCGCCACCATCGCGCCGTACCAGAAGCCCTGGGTGGCGCCGAGCCAGGTCGTCACGTAGAGGGCCAGTTCGACCGTCGCGAGCGCGACCAGGAAGTTGGTCACCAGACCGGCGATCGTGATCTGCAGGATCGCTCGGTGGCGTCCGATGAAGGCGAAGCCGCTGCGGACGTCCTGGCCGATCGAGCGGGGCGGACCCTGGCGCGGGACGGGCATCAGCTCGACATCGAACGCGGCGAGCGCCACCTGGGTCGCGAAAAGCACCGCGAACGGGAGGGCGAGCGCGTAGGCCGCGGGGCCGACCGTGAGGAGAATCCCGCACGCGAGCACCCCCACGGCCGTCACGATCCCCGCCACCGCGTAGATCAGCCCGTTCGCCCGGCTCAACAGGTCACGGGGAACCACGCGGGGCACGCTCGTGTTGAAGGCCGGACGGAAGAGCGTCGAGGAAACGATGACGGCCGCCCAGGCCGGATACACGAAAAGGACCCACTCCGGCAGGTAGAATCCCGAGGGGCCCGGGACCGGGATGTGGGTCGTCGGTCCGAGGATGAGGACGCCCACGAGCACCGCGGTGGCGAGGAGGCCGAGGAGGTTCACGACGCGCATGAGGTGGGCGCGGTCGTTCCGGTCCGCGAGCGCCCCGGAGAAGAAGGCGGCCACCAGCGTCGGGACCGTCGAGGAAAGGCCGAGCAGGGCGAGGGCGATCGCCCCATAGCTCGTCCGGAGGGAGACGGTCGGGTAGGAGACCGTCACCGAGTAGAACAGGACGACCGAGATCATGGCGGGGGCGGCGAACTGCAGGGCGCCCGCCGTCAAGAACGACCCGAAGGACCGCTGCCGGAAGAGCTCGGTGTACCGCCCGTTCAGAGGGTCCCCCCTATCCCGGTGGGCGGGGGACCGGGCCGAGCGCGATAAACCTATCGTGGACGGGCCCCCGCGGCCGAAACCCGCTTATCTCTCGGACCCGTCGGCCGGCCCCGGAGCTTCTCGTGCGCCTTCTGCACCGCGACGCGGCGACGGGGCTCCTCCGGCTGCGCCTGGAGAGCCCGAGCGACCTCTGGCGGACCGCCCGCCTCGTCCGACCCGGCGACCTCGTCGGCGGGTCGACGACCCGCCGGGACCCGGAGGCTCCGGAGGACGTCCCGGGGGCGGAGCGGGCGCGACGCCGCGTCTGGATCGTGGTGCTCGCCGAACAGGTTGAGTTCCATGGGTTCTCCAAACACGTCCGGGTGACCGGCCCGATTCGCGAGGGTCCGTTCGACCTCGGCCGCCATCACACGCTCGACCTCCAGGAGGGGGACGAGGTCACCGTCCTCAAGCCCTCCCTGTCGGCCAGCGACCGCGTCCTCCTGGACGAGGGGATGGCCGGGACCGGCGAACCCACGATCCTGCTCGCGGCCGTCGACTGGGGCGACTCCTCCCTCGTGCGGCTGCGCGGGCGGGCGATCGAACCGGTCGCCGACCTCAAGCGGACGATCTCCGGCAAGCGGTACGAGGGCGGCCAGGGCGAGAAGGACCGGAAGGCCTACGTCGAGGAGATCGTCGGGCTGCTCCGGCGGGAGGGCCCGGCCGCGACGGCGGTCGTCGTGGCCGGGCCCGGGTTCCTCAAGGAGGGCGTCGTCCGCCGTCTCCGCGAGGTCGAGCCGGCCCTGGTCGCTAAGGTGAAGGTCTTCCCGACCGCCGAATCCGGACGCGTCGGGGTCGACGAGCTCCTCAAGTCCGGCCGCGCGAGCGAGGCGTTGCGCGGGAGCGTGGCGGCCGAGGAGGCCCAGTTCGTGGAACAGCTGGTGCGCTCGCTGGCGGCCGGCACGCGCGCGGCGGTCGGCCGGCGCGAGGTCGCGGAGGCGGTGGAGGCCGGCGCCGTGGAGACGTTGCTGGTCCTCGAGACGCTCCTGACCGACCCGGAGGTCGCCCCGGTGCTCGACCGGGCCCGCGCCGCGCGGGCGCGCCTGTTCATCGTCCGGGACGAGGGGGAGAATGGCGCGAAGCTCACGGGCCTCGGCGGGCTGGCCGCGATCCTGCGGTACGACTGGACGAGCCCGAGCCGGGGGGCTACGGGATCGCCAGGATCGCCTCGCGGAGTTCCTCGAAGCGGCGCTTGAGGTCCTTCAACGAGAAGCGCATCGCCTCGCGGGCGGTGAGCGAGCCGTCCGTCTCGAACCGGAGGAAGAAGTCCTCCGCGTCCGGGCTCACCTTGATCGAGCCGTGCTCGCACGATTTCTCGCAGGCGCCGCAGTCGATGCACTTGAGCTCGTCCGTGACGCTCAGCTTGCCGCCCGAGAATTCGAGGATGTTCACCGGGCAGGAGGCCGCGGCGCGCTTGAGGCAGGCGTCGGTGCAATCGGCCTTCTTCGCGATCTTGACGTGCGGGCGCGGGAACATCCCCACGCCGTGGGCGACCTGCCATTTGGCGTGCTCCCGCGCCGCGCCGACCACCGCGGTCGCGTAGGCGAGGAGCGCCTGGCGGGCGCCGAGACGGACGATGGGGACGTCCGGTTCGAGGATCGCCAGGGTCGAGTCGCCGAGCGGGACGAGGTCCTTCGCGTAGACCGTGCACGGACCCTTGCGGTCGATCGAGTACATCACCTGGCAGTGCGGGCAGCCGGCCCCCCCGCAGGTGCACTCGGACTTCCGACGGAATTCGCCGAGGTCCGTCGGGATCGGGAGCAGCCCGAGGCGCAGCGCGATCGCCTCGTCGAACATGCTGGTCGAC
>JASHTC010000087.1 GCA_030040755.1 Thermoplasmata archaeon
CCGACGTCCCCGTCCCGCCGGGCGTCCTGCCCCCCGAGGGACCATGACGCTGCTCCGGATGAAGGACCTGCGGGCCCTCAGCGACGAGGACCTGCGCCGCCGGATCGCGGAGACCGAGAACGACCTCCTGCGCGAGCGGGGGATCGCCGCGATGGGGGGCGCGCCGCCCAGCCCCGGGCGCATGCGGGCGCTCCGCACGAACGTCGCGCGCTCCCTCACGGTCCTGCGCGAACGCGAGCTGGCCGCACGGCGCACCGCGCCCCGCGCCTAGACCACCGGAGGGGAGGGGGGTCGCAGATGGGGAACGCGTCCGGCCTCTCTCCCGCGGACCGGCTCGCCTACGCGGGCGAGATCATCGGGGCTCCCGTCCGTATCCCGGCCTCCCCCGGGCTGGGCCGTCCGGTCGAAGGGGTCGTGGTCGACGAGACCCTCTCCCTCCTGTACGTCCGCGAGCCCGGACGGGCCCGGCGGGTGGCGGTCCCGAAATCCGGCCTCACCGGCACGATTCTCCTCGGTGGCCGAGAGTTACCCTTAAGAGCCGAGGCCCTTCGCGTCCGGCCGGAGGACCGCACGAAGCGGCTCTTGGCCGGTGGTCCCCGGAGGTTCCGATGAGCCCGAGTCGTACGCCGTCCGCTCGCCGCGCCCGGGACATCGGTCTCGACGTCCGGGCCCCGAAGACGCGGTGCGAGGACCGGCACTGCCCGTTCCACGGGCGCCTGCCCGTCCGCGGCCAGGTCATCGAGGGGACGGTCGTCTCGACCGCGATGCAGCGGACCGCGGTCGTCGAGCGCACCCTCCTCCACTACGTCTCGAAGTACGAGCGGTATGAGAAGCGGCGCCGACGCTACCTCGCGCACGCCCCTCCGTGCCTCCATGTTCCGGTCGGGCACCGGGTGCGGATCGCCGAGACGCGTCCGCTCTCCAAGCTCGTCTCCTTCTGCATCGTCGAGGACCTCGGCGAGGCGGCCCACCGGGTCGCCGGCGAAGACACCACCGCCCCCGTGCCCGCGAGCGCGCCGTCGGCCGGGGAGGAGAAGGCATGAAGGGACTCGCCGGTCGGCGGGGCCGCGGGCTGCCGAAGGGGGCCCGCCTCGACTGCGTCGACAACACCGGGGCCAAGGTCGTCGAGATCATCGCGGTCCGCAACTGGCATGGGACCCACCGACGCTACCCCCGCGCGGGGATCGCGGACCTCGTCATCGTCTCCGTCAAGAAGGGAACCCCCGAGATGCGTCGCCAGGTCCTGCACGCCGTGATCGTGCGGTCCCGCTCGCCCATCCACCGCCCGGACGGGATGCGGCTGCAATTCGAGGACAACGCCGCCGTCATCACCACCGAGACGGGTGAGCTGAAGGGGTCCCAGATCAAGGGGCCGGTCGCTAAGGAGGCGGCCGAACGTTGGCCGCGGGTCGCCGCCGCGTCGTCCATCATCATCTAGGGGTACCATGACGATCTCTCCGCACTCCCCCCGCCGCCAGCGCAAGGCGGTCTACGACGCCGACCTCTTCGAGCGCCGTCGGCGCATGACGGTCCCGCTGTCCCGCGAGCTCCGGCGGCGGTTCCACCGCCGCTCGGTCGCGCTCCGCAAGGGCGACACGGTGCGCGTGATGAAGGGGAGCTACCTCGGCCGCGAGGAGCGGGTCCAGAGGCTCGACCGGCGCGGCTACACCGTGACGCTCGACAACGTCACGCTGAAGAGCGGGGAGGAGAAGCTGAAGCCTCTCCCGATCCGCACGAACCACCTGCTGATCGTTCGCCTGAACCTGGCGGACGAGTGGCGGCGCGAGGCCCTCAAGGTCCGCGCCGAGGAGCTCACGCCCGAGGAGCGCGGCGAGGTCCCCGAGCCCGAGGAGAAGACCGAGCCGGTCGCGTCCCCCGCTCCGGTGCCGGCCGCGGCGAACGACCAGCCGGAGACCGACGCCGCGGCCGAGGGCGGATCCGGGGGCGAGGGCGCCCCCGAGGCGGAGGAGGCCCCCGAGCCCTCGCCGGTCCCCGCGGCCCCGAAGCGGGGTCGCCGCGCGAAGAGCCCTCCCCCGGCCGACGCCCCGGAGGACGACGCATGACCTTCCGGCTGAAGCGCGCGGCCGCGCCCCGTACGTGGACGATCCCCCGCAAAGGGACGAAGTGGGTCAAGCGGCCCGGCCCCGGCCCGCACGCCCAGGAAGAGTCGATGCCGTTGCAGGTCGTGCTCCGGGACGTCCTGGCGATCGCCCGCAGCGCGCGGGAGGCCCGCATCCTCCTCCGAGAGGGACACGTGAAGGTCGACGGCCAGGTCGTGAAGGACCTCGACCGGGGGCTCGGCCTGATGGACACCCTGTCGCTCTCGGCCCCTCTGGATGCCCACTACCGCATGGTGAAGAACCAGCGCGGCAAGCTCGTCCTCGTGAAGATCCCCTCCCCCGAGGCCGGCCTCAAGATCGGCCAGGTCCGATTCAAGCACACGGTCCGCTCCGGCCGGGTCGAGGTCACGCTCCACGACGGGCGCAACCTGCTCGTCCCGGCGTCGACCCCCTACCGCGTCGGAGACTCCGTGAAGATCGAGGTCCCGACCCAGAAGGTCGTCGACCACTACCCGCTCGCCCCCGGAGCGCTCGCGTTCGTCGCGGGCGGCTCGCACGTGGGCCAGGTCGCGCGGGTGGACCGGATCGAGGTCCGGAACTCCTCCCATCCGAACCTCGTCCACTTCCAGGAGGGGTTCTCCACGACGAAGGGGTACGCCTTCGTGGTCGGGCAGAAGGCGCCCGAGGTCACGGTCGCGGAGGGCATTGACCGATGAGCGCTCCCGCGACGAGCGCCGGCCCCGCCCCGCCGGCGAGCGCGGCCCCGACCGGCATGCGGGCGATCCGGGTCATCAAGGTCGTCGTGAACGCGGGGGTCGGGGAATCCGGCGACGCGCGGACGAAGGCCGAGAAGGTCCTCCAGATGGTCACTCACCAGAAGCCGGTCGCGACCCGGGCCCACTCCACGAACCGCGACTTCGGGATCCGCCAGGGCCAGGAGATCGGCGCCAAGGTGACCCTGCGGGGGTCGGTCGCCGTCGACTTCCTCCAGCGGGCCTTCGAGGCACGCGACCGCCAGCTGGACGCCGACTCGATCGACCGGAACGGGAACTTCTCGTTCGGGATCGCCGACTACACGGACTTTACCGGGATGAAATACGACCCGGCGATCGGCATCCACGGCATGGACGTCGCGGTCGAGCTCGGCCGCGCGGGCTACCGGGTCCGCACCCGACGGGTCCAGTCCCGTCCGATCCCGGCGGGTCTCCGCTCCACGCGGGAGGAGACGCGGGCCTTCCTCACCAGTGCCTTCGGGGTCACGCTGCTCGACTGACGGGGGACCGATGAAACCGAAGAAGATGTTCGGGCGGAAGGTCGGCTGCCTCCGGTGCGACCGCAAGCGCGGGATCGTGCGACGGTACGGCCTCCACCTCTGCCGGCAGTGCTTCCGGGAGGTCGCCGTGGACCTCGGGTTCCAGAAGTACCAGTAGGAGTACCTCAATGCAGCACGACCTACTCAACGACGCGCTCGTCACCCTCCGCCACGCCGACCAGGAGGGGAAGCCGACCGCCGAACTGCGACCGACCTCGCGTCTGATCGCCGAGGTCCTGCGGATCTTCCGCGAGCACCAGTACATCCAGGAGTTCACGTTCGTCCCGAACGGCCGGGGGGGCCAGTACGACGTGAAGCTCGCGCGACGGATCAACTCGTGCGGCGTCATCAAGCCCCGCATCTCGGTCCCGTACGACCGCCTCGAGCGTTTCGAGGCTCGCTTCCTGCCCGCCCAGGACTTTGGCCTCCTCGTCCTCTCCACCAACCAGGGGGTCGTCTCCCACCGCGAGGCGCGGGAGAAGAAGATCGGAGGTCGGCTGCTCGCCTATGTCTACTGAGTCCGACCGTACCCACGCCGTCGTCGACGTCCCGAAGGGGGTGACGTTCTCCGTGCACGGCCGCCGCCTGGTCGCGAAGGGCCCGCTCGGCACCACCGAGCGTCCGTTCCCCTCCGACGTCGTCGAGCTCCAGGTGGCGGGGGACCGGGTGACGCTCACGCTCCGCCTCGCCCCCGGGCGCAAGGCCTCCCAGGCGCTCCTCGGTACGTGGGCGGCCCACGTCCGCAACCTCGGCCGGGGCCTCACCGTCGGCGTGGAGGCGAAGATGAAGGTCGTCGCCGCCCACTTCCCGATGAAGGTCGCGGTCAAGGGCGACGAGCTCGTGATCGAGAACTTCCTCGGGGAGAAGTATCCCCGCACCTCCCACCTCGTCCGCGGGACCCAGGCCCAGGTCGACGGAGAGTTCGTGATCCTGAGCGGGACGGACCTCGAGCAGGTCGGCCAGAGCGCCGCCAACATCGAGCGGACGACCCACATCCGGGACTACGACCCGCGGGTGTTCCAGGATGGCATCTACCTCACCGAGCGCGCCCACTTCAAGGAGGCGAGCTGATGGCCGACGAGACGCCGTCGACCCCGTCGACCGACACGAGCCCCGCGCCGGCCGCCCCGCCGACGTCCAAGTCCCCCGCCCCGAAGCCCGCGAGCGCCCGGAAGACGGCGAGCGCGCCGAAGGCCGAGAAGGCGGTGAAGCCGGTGGCCAAGAGCGCCGCGGTCGCGAAGAAGGAGGCCCCCGAGGACGAGGAGGAGACGGGGGCCCGCAAGCACCCGACCCTCCCGGCCGAGACCCTCACGCTCCTGCGGGTCCGGCGCACCCGACGCCGCCGGCAACCGGTGTTCTTCCGGCAGGCTTCGGGCCGGTACTATCGGATCGGGCGCGACGGGGCCTGGCGACGCCCGCGGGGCCTCCAGTCCAAGCAGCGACGCCACTACGGCTACCGCTCGCAGGTCGTTTCCATCGGGTACGGCTCGCCGGCCCGGGTCCGTGGGCTGGCGCCGAGCGGCTACCGCCCCGTCGTGGTCCATACCGACTCGGAGCTCGAGGCCCTCGACCCGAAGCTCCAGGCCGCCGTCATCGCCCGGACCGTCGGCACCCGCCGCCGCCTCGGGCTCGAGGAGACCGCGAAGCGGCTCGGCATCCGGGTGCTGAACCCGATCCAGACCGCGGGGGAGGCGTAACGATGCCCGACCTGTCGAACCAGCGCCGGCTCGCGGCCTCGAT